>JBJKSR010000192.1:0-6119 GCA_046703965.1 Gammaproteobacteria bacterium
GCGCTGGCGGGGGCGAGCGGGCGGCGGTCCTCGTGCGGGCGCCGCCACGCCGGGTACTGCACATAGAAGCCGATCCGCGCCCCGAGCAGCAGGATCAGCCAACTCAGGTACAGCCAGACCAGGAAAAGGATCAGGATCGCGAAGCTCGAATACACCGCGTCGAGGCGCGTCGAGCGGGCCGCGAGCAGGGCGAATATCTGTCCCGCGCCCTGCCATACGATCCCCCCGGCAATGCCGGCCGCCAGCGCCGCGCTCAATTTCACCCGCGTGTTGGGCGTCATGAGGTTGAGCAGTGTGAAGGCGGCGACTGCAATGAGGTACGGGAGCAGTTTGCCGAGGACGGGCAGCAGCGGGCCGATGATCGACAGGTGCTGCATGACGCTGCGGTTGGTGAGGGTGGCGGTCACGCTGAAGGCGGCGAACAGGAAGAGGGGGCCGACGATCAGCAGGCTGATGTATTGCATGCCGCGGCTCAACGCGGGGCGGGCCTCGCTCACCTGCCAGGCCGCATTGAGCCCGGACTCGATCTTGCGCAGCAGCGAGATGGCGGTAAAGGCGAGGAGCAGGATGCCGAAGATACCAAGAACACCGATGCGGACGTTGCCGACGAAGACCAGGACCCGGTTCGAAAGTTCGTTGCCGGCGGGACCGAGCGGCTCGAACAGCCGGTGCAGGGCGGGACCGAGCACGCCGTTGATCCCCAGGCCCTTGAGGGCGGCCACGGCGAAGGCGAGCAGCGGCACCATCGCGATGAGCGTGGAATACACCAGGCTCATGGCGTAGAGGTTCAGCCGGCCCTCGAGCGCGTCGCGGACGATCAGCCAGGCGATCTGCGCACAGCTCCGCAGCCAGTGCACCTGGCGTTGCTCGTGGAAGTGCCGCGCGAACAGGCTGCGTTCGATCGTCTTCAGGTTCATCGTCCCGATGTCTCCCTCCGGGGCCCGGCCACTTTAACCCGCGGGCCGGGCACCCGTTATGCTTTCAGTATGTCACGCTATCCGCAACGCATCGTCTGCCTGACCGAGGAGACCACCGAGACCCTCTACCGTCTCGGCGAGCAGGACCGCATCGTGGGCATTTCCGGCTTCACGGTTCGCCCGCCCGAGGCGCGCCGCGAAAAGCCGCGGGTCTCGGCCTTCACCAGCGCGAAGATCGGCCGGATCCTGGAACTGGAACCGGACCTGGTACTCGGCTTCTCCGACATCCAGGCCGATATCGCGGCCGAACTGGTGCGCGGCGGCATCGAGGTGCACGTGTTCAACCACCGCACCGTCGAGGGCATCCTGCGGATGATCGAGACGCTCGGCGGGATGGTCGGCTGCGCCGGAAAGGCCCGTGCGCTGGCCGACGAACTGTCCGCCAACGTGGCGCGCGTCGAGGCGCGGGCCGCCGCGCTCGAGCGGCGCCCGCGGGTCTATTTCGAGGAATGGGACGATCCGATGATCACGGGCATCGGCTGGGTGTGCGAGCTGATTCGCAGCGCCGGCGGCGACGACGTCTTTCCGGAACTGTCGCGCGAGGCGCTGGCGAAAAACCGCATTCTCGCCGATCCGGCCGTGGTGGCGGGCCGCAGGCCGGACATCATCATCGGCTCGTGGTGCGGCAAGAAGTTCCGTCCGGAGAAGGTCGCGGCGCGTCCGGGCTTCGAGGGCGTACCCGCCGTGGCCAACGGCGACCTCTACGAGGTGAAATCCTCGATTATCCTGCAGCCGGGACCCGCCGCCCTGAGCGACGGCATCGAAGCCCTGCACGCGATCATCGCGCGCTGGAGCGGGGCGCGGTAGCCGGTTTGCCCGTCAGCCGCCGACGTGGACGTGGAATACGTGTTCCGGGGCGTTGTTGACCTGCACTCCGACCTTGTAGTCGCCCGGCGTCAGCCGCACGTTGTTGCCGTAGTGCATGGTGGACTTGTCCTTGCCCTTGACGTACATCCGCACGACCGGCAGCGTTTGCCACTCCGACATCGAACGGCCGACGGCACGGAAACGAATGTGTACCGTGGCGTCCTCGACCGCTTTGCCGTCCTTCTTGACGAATGCCACCAGGTGGTGGTTCGGCTGCGGCCTGCCGCTCAGCAGGTTGGGTTTGGCTCCGCCGTCCCAGACCATTTCCGCATGCGGTCCGGCGAACGCCTCCGCCGGCAGGACCTTGAGGGTCACATGGTAGGGTCCGACGCCGGCCGACTGGCTGACGGGCTTGGCCTGCGCGGCGCATGACGTGAGCGCGGCGCCCAGTGCGAAGGCGGCGGCCGCGACGAGAAGCAGAAATTTACGCATGATGACCTCCTTTCGATCAGGGGTGTGTCAGTCGCCGGCGCGCTTCCGCGTAGCGTGCGGCGCTCTGTTCAATGATCTCCGCGGGCAGGTGCGGCGCCGGCGGCCGCTTGTCCCAGCCGCTGGCTTCGACCCAGTCGCGGATGAACTGCTTGTCGAAGGACGGCGGGCTGGTCCCGGGATGCCAGCCGTCGATCGGCCAGAAGCGCGAGGAATCGGGCGTGAGGGCCTCGTCGATCAACACGAGCGTGCCGTCCTCGTCGAGTCCGAATTCGAATTTCGTGTCGGCGATGATGATGCCGCGTTCGCGGGCATGTGCGCTGGCGAAGCGGTACAGGGCGAAGGCGGTATCGCGGACCTTTTCCGCCAGCTCGCGGCCGATGAGGCGGGCGCAGGCATCGAAGGAAATGTTTTCGTCGTGGTCGCCCGCTTCGGCCTTGGTGGCAGGCGTGAAGATCGGCTCCGGAAGTTCGTCGGCCAGGCGCAGCCCGGCGGGCAGGCCGATGCCGCACACCGCGCCCGAGGTCCGGTAGTCCTTCCAGCCGGACCCGGCCAGGTAACCGCGTACCACGGCCTCGACAGGCAGGGCCCGCAGCCGGCGCACGACCATGGCGCGGTTCGCCACGATCTCGCGGTCGGCCGCGTCCGGGACCGCCTGCTCCAGCGGCATGTCCACCAGGTGGTTGGGCACGATGTGCCGGGTCTTGCCGAACCAGAACCGCGAGACTGCCGTGAGCACCTCGCCCTTGCCCGGGATCGGGTCGGGAAACACCACGTCGAAGGCGGACAGGCGGTCGCTCGCGACCAGCAGCCAGTGGTTCCCGTCCACGGCGAAAATGTCTCGGACCTTGCCGCCGTGCACCCGTTGCAGGCTGTTCAACTCGATACGGTAGAGTCCCCGTTCCAATGTTCCCTTCCCTTTAATGAGCCTGGTTCAAGCGGTGCGCGAGGCGTTTCAGGTAGGTGCTAACTCGGGATGCGTTCTTGCCCAGGTCGGAAAGCCCAAGGCGCGATTCCGAGCGCACGTTGATGACGCTGCCGCCGCCGCCGAGCGGTTCGACGTCGATGGCGACGTCGTCGGTAAAGCCGAACCAACGGGTGGTCGCGCTGGCCTCGATGTGCCGGCTGTCGGCATCGGACGCCGCGATCTTCCAGCCCATGCCGCGTGCGACGGCCAGCGCCGCCAGGTAGGCCTCCTGGGGCCCGACGCCGGGCGCGGGCAACGGCCGGATGGCCGGGTAGTAGGCGTGTTGCACGGCACCGAGGCAGGCCGGACCCCAGGTCGCGCAGGCCTTGGCGACGGCCTTGTGCTGCGGGTTCCTGCGTCCCGCGGGGGAATCCAGGAACCGGGCGAGCGAAGCCTGTTCGGCCTTGGCGATGTGCGGGCCGCCGCCGCCGTAGTCCAGGCCGTTGGGCGCCTTGGCTCTCGCCTTCGCCAGCGCCACGAAACGCGGCGGGTGGGCGGTGTTGGTCGAGATGTCATGGATCGGCGGCACCGATTCGGCGTGCCGGAGCAACATCCAGGGCCAGATGAACGCCCCGAGCCCGAGGGCGAGGGCGAGCACCCCGGCCGCGAAAATCCCGGCCCGGCGCACGAACAGTGCCGCCGCCAGGGCCACGACGGCCGCGGCTGCGGCGGCGATGCCGACCCAGGCTCCGTGGCGAAGCAGGCCGAACGCGGTACCGAGCTGGATGGCCTCGTGTTTGTATAGCGGACCGGCGGCGGCCACCATGACAGCGGCCACGAGGCCGGCGAGCAGGGTGAGAACCGTCCACAGCAGGACCAGCCTGCGGGTGCGGGGATTCGAGTGGGCCATGACTCCCTCCTCCACGGAGCGCGTGGCGGGCAAGGCCCATAGTGTACTGCGCCCGCCGGCGCTCCGTGACGTGGGCGTCGGAGACGCCCGCCATACCGTGCCACGCGGGGGATTCGGGCATACTGTCCCGCACTCGTGCCGAGGAACGGAAGCGATACCGATGGATAAGGGGAAAGCGGCTTGGCGAGACCGGGGGCGTGAATGGCCGCTGGTGTTGCTATTGGTGATCTTCGTGGCCGGTGAGTTTTTCAAGCATACGCTCGGCGCCGGCGAGGCCGGTGCAGTCGGCGAAGTCGTCGCTTTCATCGCCTTTTTCGGTGGAGCGTTGCTGGGTGCTTTTTCCGTGGTGCGCCACGCCGAAGAATTGGCGCACCGTTTTGGCGAGCCGTACGGGACCCTGATCCTCACGATTTCGGCAATCACCATCGAGGTGGTCGTGATCGCCACGCTGATGCTGCACGGCGCGAACAACCCGAGAATCGCGCGCGACACCATGTACTCGGTGGTGATGATCGTGCTCGCGGGGGTGGTCGGGTTCAGCCTCCTGCTGGGCGGGTTCCGCCACCACGAGCAGGGCTACAACCTGCAGGGTGCGAGCACGTTCCTGAGCGTGCTTATCCCCCTGGCCGTGTTGTCGCTGGTGTGGCCCGATTTCACGCGGTCCGAGGCTTCCGGCGTGCTTTCCAACGGCAAATCCTGGTTCATCATGCTGGCGTCGGTGGCGCTCTACATCGTGTTCCTGGCGGTGCAGACGGTGCGCCACCGCAGCTATTTCGTGGCACCGTCGGAAACCGCTGCGGGCGAAGGGGGAGCGGATGCGGCCTCCCGCAACCCGCGCGGCTGGCCCTTCCACGCGGTCATGCTGGTGGGTTTCCTGCTCCTGGTCGTACTGCTCGCCGAGCTTTTCTCGCTGCCGCTCGATATCGCGCTCGATCACCTGGAATTGCCCAGGGGGCTGGGCGCGTTCGCGGTCGCCGCCCTGGTGCTCGCGCCGGAGAGCGTCGCCGCGATCCGCGCGGCTCACGCCAACCGGATGCAGCGCTCCGTGAACATTTCGCTGGGCACAGTGCTTGCCACCATCAGCCTGACGGCCCCCGCCGTGCTGGGGATCTCCCTGTTTACGGGCCACCCGGTCATGCTGGGCCTCGATCCGGCGAACGCGACGCTGATGGTTCTTACGCTCGTCGTGTCGATCATCACCTTTTCCAGCGGCCGCACCAACCTGCTGCAGGGCGCCGTGCACCTGGTGCTGTTCGTCGCCTACCTGGTACTGATCTTCTCGCCCTGAGGCCTGCGGGCGCGGCCGGATTCCGCGGGGGCATTCACTCGGTTGCCGGCGACGCGGGACGGTCGCCGTCGTTGGCGGGCCGGTCGCCGGCGAGTACGCCCCGGCAGTAATGATGGATCAGGCGGCGTGCCCCGCCGGGGGCTTGCGCGCGGTGGCGAGAAAGACGGGGTAGTCGTGCTCGCGCTCGTCGGCCCCGGTCTTGTGAACGGTGTGGATGCGCCGGGCGGCCGCCTGTTCCAGGCCGGCCTGCTGGAGCCAGCTTACGACCGTCTGCGGATCGAAGCCGTTGTGCATGATGCCTTCGGCTTCGCCGTGGAAACTGCCGTCCTCGCTTTCCAGGTCGGCGACGGCGATGCGTCCGCCCGGTGCCAGTTCCGCCGCGAGGCGGCGCAGCAGCCCGACCACGTCGCCGATATGGTGCAGCGTCATGCCGCTGAATATCAGGTCGAACGGGCCGTGGGGCACTTCGTGGCCCACGTCCATGCGATGCGGTTCGATATTGTCGAGCCGGAGTCTCGATGCCTTCTCGCGCAGCTCGCCCAGCATGCCCCCGGAATTGTCGGCGGCAACCACGTGGCCCAGTCTCGGTGCCAGCAGGGCCGTCACCAATCCCGTACCGCAGCCGAATTCCAGCGCAAGCTCGGCGCCCCGGGGCTGGACAGTTTCGATGATCGCCTGGCCCACCGCCCGGGCCAGTTCGGTGCGCACGGGGCTTTCGTCCCAGGTGGCGGCGATCTCGTC
>JBJKSR010000193.1:0-2791 GCA_046703965.1 Gammaproteobacteria bacterium
GCCATTGGCAATCTCGCGCCCGGCAATGAACAGCTCGAACCGGTCGACCAGCTCGGGATCGCCGTCCTTGACCCGCGACAGCGGCGAGACTTCGCGTGGATAGTCGATGATGAACGTCGGCTGCACCAGCGTGTGCTCGACCTCATGCTCGAACAGCTCCAGCAGGAGCTTGCCCCAGCCCGCCTCCTTCTGCGCCTCCACGCCCCGCTCGCCGAGCAGTTCGGCGAGGCGCTCGCGATTGCGCACGTCGGCCCGACCGAGCTCCGGCACGGCCGCGAGCACCGCATCTGCCAGCGGCACGCGCACGAAGGGCTTGGAGAAATCCAGCGTCTCGCCCGCGTATTCGAACACCGGCGAGCCGGTCACGTCCGAGGCCAGCGTGCGCAGCATCGTTTCGGTGAGGTCCATCATGGACTCGCAGTCGCCGTAGGCCTCGTAGGCCTCGAGCATGGTGAACTCGGGATTGTGCCGGGTGGAAACGCCCTCGTTGCGGAAGTTGCGGTTGATCTCGTATACCTTCGGCATCCCGCCGACCAGCAGCCGTTTGAGGTAAAGCTCCGGCGCGATTCGCATATAGAGCGGAATGTCGAGCGCATTATGGTGCGTCGTGAACGGGCGCGCGACCGCCCCGCCGGCGAGCGGCTGCATCATCGGCGTTTCCACCTCGACGAAACCGCGCGCATCGAGCAGGCCGCGGGCCACGTGAAGGATCTCCGCCCGCCTGCGGAAAACCTCCCGCACCGCGGGATTCATCGCCAGGTCGAGGTAGCGCTGGCGATAGCGAAGCTCCGGATCCTTGAGCCCGTGGAATTTTTCGGGCAACGGCCGCAGGCATTTGGAGATCAGGTTCAGTGCCGTGACCCGCAGCGTCAGCTCGTCCGTCTTCGTGCGGAACAGCGTGCCTTCCACACCGATGATGTCTCCAAGATCGAGCGACTTGAACCGGGCATAGACCGCATCGCCCACCTCGTCCCGCCGGATGAAGACCTGCATGCGCGCGCTGCCGTCGTCGATGTGCGCGAAGCTCGCCTTGCCCATGACGCGCTGCGTCATCATCCGGCCCGCCAGGCGAGCCGGGATCGTCCGCTCTTCGAGCGCCGCCGCGTCGAGTCCCCCGTACGTGCCGAGGAGCGCCTCTATCTGCGTATCCGGCCGGAAATCGTTGGGATACGCGAATCCTTGCTCGCGCAATTCCGCGAGCTTGGCGCGGCGTTCGGCGACCAGGTCGGTTCGTGGGTTCTTGTCGGTCATGATCAGGGCCTGTTCAGGTTCCGGTTGCTACGCCCGCCTTGAGCGCAGCTTCTATAAAGGGGTCGATATCGCCGTCGAGCACGGCCTGGGTGTTTCCGATCTCGACGCCCGTGCGCAAGTCCTTGATGCGCGACTGGTCGAGCACGTAGGAGCGGATCTGGCTGCCCCAGCCGATGTCGGCCTTGCTGTCCTCGAGTTTCTGCTGCTCGCCGCGCCGCTTCTGCATCTCCAGCTCGTAGAGCTTGGCCTTGAGCTGCTTCATCGCGGTGGAGCGGTTCTTGTGCTGCGAGCGGTCGTTCTGGCATTGCACCACGATGCCCGTGGGTTCGTGCGTGATCCGCACTGCCGATTCGGTGCGGTTGACGTGCTGCCCCCCCGCCCCGCTCGCCCGGTACACGTCGACCCGCAGATCGGCGGGATTGATCTCCACTTCGAAACTGTCGTCGACCTCGGGCGCCACGGACACCGCGGCGAACGAGGTGTGGCGCCGGTGCCCGGAATCGAACGGGCTCTTGCGCACCAGGCGGTGCACGCCGGTCTCGGTGCGCAGCCAGCCGAAGGCATAGGCGCCCTCGAAGCGCACGGTCGCGCTCTTGATGCCGGCGACCTCGCCCTCCGAGGCCTCGATCATCTCGGTCTTGAAGCCGTGGCGCTCCGCCCAACGCAAATACATGCGAAGCAGCATCTCCGCCCAATCCTGGGCCTCGGTCCCGCCGGAACCGGCCTGGATGTCGAGGAACGCGTTGGCCTCGTCCATCTCGCCGCTGAACATGCGCCGGAACTCGAAGCCCTCGATGGTGCGCTGGATGCGGTCGAGGTCGGCGGAGATCTCGGCCAGTGCCGCCTCGTCACGCTCGCTCGCCGCCATCTCCAGGAGTTCGCCCGCGTCCGCGACCCCGGTGGTCAGTTCGTCCAACCCGGTCACGACCTCGGACAGGCGCGCGCGCTCGCGGCCCAGGTTCTGCGCCTGCTCGGGGTCCGACCACACGTCCGGCTCCTCGAGGCTGCGATCCACTTCCTCGAGGCGAGACTTGCTGTCGGCGTAGTTAAAGATACCCCCTGAGCGCCTCGGTGCGGGCGCCTAGATCGGTGAGTTGCTCGCGAAGGGCAGTGAGTTCGGCCACGTCTGTCCAGTCTGGTTGCGTAAAGGGGAGATTCTACCAACGCCGCCAGAAACGACGCGCCGGAACCAGCCAGGTGCGCCCCGCGGCGAACAAGCGGAAAGCCGGACCCCTGGACACGAAGGCCTCCAGCCAGGCCCGGCCCCCGGGCCCGTCGTTCGCGTCGACGGCCACCACCAGGCCCGGCTCGACGCGGGTTGCCTCCGGGTTCGCCGCATCCCGGTGCTCGAGACCCAGCCACCGGGCCAGGCCCCTGAGTTCCGCCTCGTCCCCGGCCAGGGCGCGCGCCCGCACCGCCGGCGCCGACTCCGGCAGCGCGCCCCCGCCCCACAACCACAGTGCATTGGCCTGCGGGCGCCCCGACTGCTTGCGCTCGAGGTTGACGGGGTGCTCGAACCACAGCATCTGCAGTTCGTTGA
>JBJKSR010000194.1:0-3011 GCA_046703965.1 Gammaproteobacteria bacterium
TTGGCCTTGCGGCTCCCCTGCGATGCTCGCCCGCAACGGGCCGGGCGGCAACTCGGCCAATGCCATAGATGGCATTGGCCTCAGACATTCCGCCCTCTTACCCGTTGCGGACTGCGCTTCCCGGCGCGGACGAACGGCACACCCGGGAGCGTGTAGGAGCGGGCCATGCCCGCGATTTGTCTGACTGGATTCCGGATCAAGTCCGGAATGACGGGGCAGGGGCTGCTTCGGCCGCGATTCGTGCAGTTGCGGGCCGGCCTATATAATCGGTGCAGATCGATTCGGGAGCGGAACGTGGAAATTTCGCTGGAGGGGAAGCGGGCCCTGGTCACGGGGGGCAACATGGGCATCGGCCGCGCCATTGTCGAGGCGTTCGCGGAGGCCGGGGCGCGGGTGGCGGTGAATTACATGGCCCACCAGCGCTCGGCCGAGGATCTGTGCCACGAGATCAGCGGCCGGGATGCCCAGGAAGCCATGGCGATCGAGGCCGACGTGGCCCATCCCGAGGAACTCAGCGCCATGTTCGCCCGGATCGACGAGACCTGGGGCGGGCTCGACATCCTGGTCAACAACGCCGGCATCGACGGTGCCCGGGAACTGGGCTGGGAGGCGCGCAGCGAGGATTGGCATCACGTGATCGACGTCAACCTGACCGGCGCCTTTCAATGTGCACAGGAAGCCTTGCGGCGCATGATACCGGCGGGCTCGGGCGTCATCATCAATATCACCTCGGTGCACGAGTTGATTCCCTGGGCGGGCTTCTCGGCGTACACGGCGAGCAAGGCGGGACTGGCGATGCTCACCAAGACGCTCGCCCAGGAAGCGGCGCCTTATGGCGTGCGCGTGCTGGCGCTGGCGCCGGGCGCGGTCAAGAGCCCGATCAACCGCAGCATCTGGGAGGATCCCGAACAGCTTGCCGCGCTGACCGCGAAGATCCCGGTCGGCAAGCTGGGCGAACCCGAAGACGTAGCCAACATGGCGGTGGTACTGGCTTCGGAAGTGGCGAACTATGTCACCGGTTCCACGGTCTTCGTGGACGGCGGCATGGCGCTGTTCCCGTCTTTCACCGATTTCGACTGACCACGGACGGACCTGTAATGGCACTGACCAACGAATTCAAGCCGGGGAAACTGCCCGACTTCAAGCCGCTATCGGCCTACGGACTGATCGGCGACAGCCGGGCCGCCGCGCTGGTCGGCTCCGACGGTTCGATTGATTGGGCCTGCCTTCCCGATTTCGACAGTCCGGCGGTGTTCGCCGCCATACTCGATCCCGCGGCGGGGCACTTCGCCATCCGGCCGCGCGAGCCGTTCCGTGCGTCGCAGAGCTACGAGCACGGTACCAACGTATTGGTGACCCAGTTCGTGACGGCGAGCGGTTCGGTGCGCGTGCGTGACTTCATGCCCGTGATAGCCGAGCGCCGGCTGCCGGCATCGGAAATCCACCGTTGCGTGGAAGGCGTTTCCGGCCGGGTGCCGATGGAGATCGTGTTCGCGCCGCGCTTCCAGTACGGCGCGGAAGCGCCGAACCTCGAACGCGGCGCCTACGGTGTGCTCGCCCGGCACGAGAACGACCACACGCAGGTGCTTGCGTTGTCGAGCCCGATCTCGTTCGAGATCGAAAACGATATCGCGTACCAGTACTTCGAGGCCGAGGGCGGCGACCACGTCTGGTTCGTGGCCGATTGGGACAGCCACCTGACCCAGCCGGTGGGCTCGTACCGTTCCGAGAGACGCATCGGCCTGGCGCGTGCGCATTGGCGGAACTGGGTGTCGCAGCTCTCCTACCAGGGAAACTATCGCGAGGAAGTGGAGCGCAGCCTGCTGACCTTGAAGATGCTGACCTTCGGAGCCACCGGGGCGGTGATCGCCGCGCCCACGACCAGCCTGCCCGAATGGCTGGGCGGAGGTCGCAACTGGGACTACCGCTATACGTGGGTGCGCGATTCGGCGTTCATCATGCAGGCCCTGTTCACGGCCGGTTACGTGCCCGAAGGGACGGCGTACTTCGACTGGTTGCTGGAGCGCTGCGTGATCGAGGGCGAGGATCTCAGCGTGATGTACAGCGTGCGCGGCGACCGGAAGCTGCCGGAGCGCGAACTGGACTTGCGCGGCTACGCCGATTCACGCCCGGTGCGGGTAGGCAATGCGGCGTCGAACCAGTTCCAGCTCGACATCTACGGCAGCCTGATCAGCGCGGCGCTGCATTACCAGGAAGCGGGCGGCGTGCTGACCATGGTCGAGGCCGAGCGGCTGTCCGCCATCATCGGGCACGTGGCGTCCTGCTGGCGCGAGCCGGACGACGGTATCTGGGAAGCGCGCGGGCAGCGCCAGCACTACACCTATTCCAAGGTCTGGGCATGGGTGGCGCTCGATCGCGGCGCCCGCCTGATCCACGAGTTGGGCATGGACCTGCCGTGGGAAGAGTGGGCCAACGAGGCGGAGGAGATTCGCCGCGAGGTGCTGGAGCGCGGCTACAATGAAAAGCTGGGCTCTTACGTCCAGTACTACGACAGCGACGTGCTCGACGCAGCCGTGCTCGTGATGCCGCTGACCGGCATCATCTCCGCCACCGACCCGCGCTTCCGTTCGACCCGCGAAGTGATCTGCGAACGCCTGGCCGCCGGGCCGTGGCCGCTGCTTTACCGCTACGATCCGGAACTGGCCAAGGACGGGGTCGGCGGGCCCGAGGGCGCGTTTCTTCTGCCGTCGTTCTGGCTGGTAGAGGGGCTGGTGCTGGCCGGCATGCACCAGGAAGCGCGTGCCGCCTTCGAGTCGTTGCTGCGCCACAGTTCGCCGTTGGGCCTGTTCAGCGAGGAACTCCATCCCAAGAACGGCAGCCTGCTGGGGAACTTCCCGCAGGGCTTCAGCCACCTGGGATTGATCAACGCCGCGCTGAAGATCGAGCACGGGGCCTCCGTGCACATCGGGTAGGCGCGTCGCGAAGGGTCGTGCCGGCGGCGGCCTTCGCGGCCGGGACGTCCGCTCCTACAGAGGATGGGGTGGCGGGGT
>JBJKSR010000195.1:0-5740 GCA_046703965.1 Gammaproteobacteria bacterium
ATGTCGGCCAGGTCGCCGAGCGAGCCGCTCGCCTGCAGATGGTGGGCCACCCCGGCGCGCTGTGCCTGCAGTGCAAGCGCCGCGCCCACGGGCTCGCCGTGGGCGAATCCGGGCGCTACCCCGTTGACCCAGGCCAAGCCGACCAGCACCGCGAGCGAGCTGCTCAGCAGGTAAAACCCCAGCGTCCGCGCGCCGAGCCGCCCGAGCCCCTCTCCCATGCCCGCGATGCTGGCGACGATGGAGGCCGCCACCAGCGGCAGGACGATCATCTTCAGGGCGTTGATGAACAGCGTGCCGACGAATCCGAACAGGGTCACCCAGGGCATGCCGAATACCGCACCGTGCGGACCGGCCGCCCAGCCGGCAAGGCCGGCGAGCAGGATCGCGGCGAGAATCTGCCAGTGCAGGGCGAGGCGTATAGCAGGTCGTCGCATCAACAGCGGGCCGGGGGACGCCGAGGCAGTCTAGCCCATTCCGCGGCGGGGCTCCGAAGGTCTGCGGCAACCGCCGTCGCCCGGCGGGGTTTGCCTATACTCTGCCGGGGGCACCGGATTGCGCGAGGCGATGGAAAACGGGGCGGCAGCCGAAGCGGCGATACTCGAGTCCTGGCGTGCAAACGCCGGTGCGTGGGTTACCGCGGTGCGGGAAGGGTGGATCGAAAGCCGGCGGCGGGTGACCGACCGGGCCGTGGTGGACGCGGTCCTCTCGCGCACGCCGAAATCGGTGCTCGACGTGGGATGCGGCGAAGGTTGGCTGGCCCGGGACCTGGCCGCACGGGACGTTCGCGTGACGGGGGTCGACGTGGTGCCGGAACTGGTGGACGCTGCGCGGCAGGCGGGGGGCGGAGACTTTCTTTTGGCCGGCTATGCCGATCTGGCCCGGGTTCTGGCGGGGGCGCGCTTCGACGTCGTCGTCTGCAACTTTTCGCTGCTGGGCAAGACTTCCACGGAGGACGTCATCCGTGCCGTTCCCGGCCTGCTGGAAGCGGACGGCGCGCTCGTCGTCCAGACGTTGCATCCTCTGGCGGCGGCCGAATCCCGCGGGCCGTCCGCCTCGGGCTGGCGGCAAGGCGGGTGGCCCGTTCCCGGCGCGTTGCGGCCGGATCCGGTGCCCTGGTTTTTCAGGACGCCGGCAGACTGGGCCGACCGGTTCGAAAGCCATGGCCTGGGGCCGACGCGGGTACGCGAGCCGGTGGACCCGGTGACCGGTGTGCCGGCCTCCCTCCTGTTCCTTGCCGCCTGTCACCGCGGGCAGCGGAAAGAACCGTGATTCGCTGTCAGGTTTTTCGTTGGCGACGGGACTGATGATGCAAGCGTTTCGCCGCGAGGTCCGCAATGAATTCACCGCCCGGTTCCATTCCGGTCTATCGCCCCGGCCTGGCGGCCGGAGCGCGCCGCGGGTTGTCCTGGTACCTGACGTCGCTGCGGCTGTGGCGGCGCTCGCCGTTCAGGTTCACCGTCCTGGCGCTGGTGCCGCTGGTGCTGGAAGGACTTATCCAGCTGATTCCGGACGCCGGCACCGTGCTCTCCAAGGTGATCGTACCGCTGTTCGCGGCGGGCGTCCTGGTGGGCGTCGACCGGCTGGCCCGGACCGGTGCCTTGCCGTGGCGCTGCCTGTACTCCGGATTCGCGCCGCGGCGATTGCCCGGCCTGTTGTGCCTGAGTTTCGTGGGGTTGTCCGTGTTCGCCACGCAGGTGGCCGTTGCCGTCCTGGTGTACGGGCACGGTGTCGTTGACGGCGTGGTCCGGGGGCACCTGCACGCCCATCCCGAGCTGCTGTCCCGGGCGTTTACGGAGGTGTTGATCCTGCCCGGGTTGGTGACCGCCACCCTGTTGTTGCTGGCGGTCCCGCTCTTCCTGTTCGAGGGCCTTGGGCCTCTGGCTGCCGTGTGGCAGAGCCTCAGGCGCGTGGCGGCGGCCTGGCCCGCCTTCGCCGTCGCCCTCGGGCTGCAGCTCCTATTGATGGCGCTTGCACTGTCGAGCCTGCCGGGGATCCTGCTGCTGCTCGTCCTCACGCCGTTGTCGACATTGGTGACGTACGTGGCTTACCGCGATGCCACCGCGCGGCCGCTGGGTCTGCAGGCCGATGCAAGGCCCACGGAGGCACGCGCGGAGACGTGAAGGAGACGGCATTCAACGAGATGCTGAACGCGCATGGCGCCATGCTGTCCCGCATCGCTGCCAGCTACGAGTCCCAGGCGGCGGCCCGTGAGGACCTGCTGCAGGACATCGCGCTCGCCTTGTGGCGTGCCGTGCCCCAATGGCGGGGCGAGGCGTCGATCCGCAGTTTCGTGGCGCGGGTCGCCCACAACCGTTGCGTCAGCCACATCGTCGCGCAGAAGCGTCACCGGCATGATCCGGTCGTCGAGGACGCGCTTGTAGACCACCGGGCCGATCCGCATCGCGACGCCGTCAGTCACGAGCGCTACGAGCGGCTGCAGAATGCGCTTCGTCGATTGCCTCTTGGCCAGCGCCAGGCGGTCACGTTGGTACTGGAAGGGTTTTCGCACTCCGAGATAGCGGCCGCCCTGGAGATCGGCGTCAATAACGTCGATGCGCGAGTGAGCCGGGCCCGGCGGAAGCTGGCCGAGTACCTGGAGGAGCGCCCATGAGCGACAGCGATTTCTGGCAGAGGCTGCAGGCGGAGTGGCAGGCGTCGTCGCCGCCGGTCGACCTGGCCGCGTTGCGAAGGCAGGTGCATCGCAAGCGCCGACGCATGCAGGCGCTGCAAGTCCTGGACGTGGTAGCGGGACTGGCTGCGACGGGTTTTCTGGTCGTGGCGATGCGTTCCGTTCACGAACCGCATTTGCGCCTGCTCTTCGTGCTGCTCATGCTTGTCGTCTGGGGCTCCATAGCCGGGGGCGCATGGCTGCGCCGCTCGACCTGGAAGCCGCAGGGCACGGACGCCGAAAGCCTGCTGCGCCTGTCGATACGCCGGGCCCGCGCGGGTATGGGCTTCATCTGGCTCAACGTCGTGGGGTTGCCGGTGGTGTACGCGATCGTGCTGCCGTTCTTCTGGCACATTTTCAGCACCGGCACGCCGGCCCAGCGCAGGAATCTGTGGGGCGGGGTGGCCGTCAACGCGGGCTTCTATGCGCTCGTCATCGTCTGGGCGGTCTGGTACGGCCGCCGTCAGCGCCGCAAGCTGAAGCAGGCCCGCGCCCTGCTGGAACAACTGGAAAACGAAACCGGAGTAGAGCGATGAGAACTTATAATCCGCCTGTTGCCAAGGAGGACCGGGAATGAGCAATGCCATAAGGCTCGACAACGTGACCAAGCGGTTCGGATCGCATACCGCGGTCGACCGGCTGTCGCTGGATGTGTCGAGCGGCACGATCTACGGCTTCCTGGGACCGAACGGCGCGGGCAAGACCACGACGCTTCGCATGATCACCGGAATCCTCAAACCGAACAGCGGGTCGCTGACGGTGCTCGACGGGGAAAATCCCGCTCGCGTGCGCGACCGCATCGCCTATCTGCCCGAGGAAAAGGGACTGTACAAGGACATGCGCGTACTCGACGTGGTCGCCTATTTCGGCGAACTCAAGGGACTGTCGCGCGCCGAGGCGCGGCAGCGCGCGAAGGACCGTCTCCAGGCTGCCGGCCTGGGCGACTGGATGAGTTCCAAGTGCAACGCGCTTTCCAAGGGCATGGGCCAGAAAGTGCAGGTGATCTCCACGCTGTTGCACGAGCCGGAACTGGTGGTGCTCGACGAGCCGTTCTCCGGACTCGATCCCGTCAACTCGGAGCTGGTGCTGGATCTGATCAAGCGCTACAAGCGGGAGGGCCGTACCGTGATCTTTTCCACGCACGTGGTCGAGCACGCCGAGCAGATCTGCGACTCGGTGGTGATCATCGACCGCGGCCGGCGCAAGGTGGCCGGCACGCTGTCCGAGGTAAAGGCCTCGGCCGAGCGCATGGTGCAGCTCGACTACGAGGGCGATCCCGGGAACCTGTCCCAGTTGCCCGGCGTGCTCGCGGCCGACGATTCCGGCCAGCACGCCGAGCTCAAGCTCGCTGCAGATGCGGACGCGCAGAAGCTCCTGGAGGCGCTGGTCGGACGGGTACGGGTCCGTCGTTTCGACACGCGCGAGGCCTCGCTCAAGCAGATCTTCCTGAGTGTCGTGGAGGAGGCTCGCCATGAAGCTGCGTAACATCCTGTTGATCGCCCGCCGCGACTATCTCGCCTACGTCGCGCGCCGCCGTTTCTGGATCGGGCTGCTGTTGACGCCGGCGATCCTGTTGGCCGTCGTCTTCGTGCCGGTGCTGATCCACAAGTACGAGAGCGCGCACAGTTATGCGGTGGTGGACCGGTCGGGCTGGGTTCTGAAGGCCGTCAACCGGCGCATTGCGGCAGGCGATTACGACAAACTCCTGACCCTGGCTGCCGACGACCAGTCGGCCGGTTCCGCGGCAATGTTGCCGCAGCCGCTCGCGGCGATTGCGCCGTCGGCGGCGAAACTGGATCACGGGCAGCGCGAAGCGCTGGCCCAGGCCCTCGCGGCCGGTGCGCCCGCGCCGCAGACCGCGGGTGCGGCATCGGCCATCTGGCAGCACCGCAAGGCCTTTACGCAGTGGTATGCGGGACTCGACGTCAAGCGCGCGCGCTCGGTAGATCGCAGCCTGGCGATCTCGCGCTACCGTTACGTGAGCAATGCGGGCTCCAGCCCCGCGGCGCTGAGGGCACAGGTCACGGACGGCAAGCTGTTCGGCTACTTCGTGATCCCGGCCTCCCCGCTGAAGGCTGATGCGCAATTTATATATGCCTCGAAGAATCTGACCGATGCCGGGCTCAGGAACTGGTTCGGCAATCAGGTCAATGCTGTCGTCCAGACGCGCAAGGTGGCCGAGGTCGGGTTGCCACCCGCGAAAGCCGCATGGCTCAAGTCGTCCGTGGGTTTCCGTAACCAGTTGGTCACACGTGCCGGCGCGAAGGCGGCGACCGCGGCGGAAAAGGCCGCGCAGCTCCTGCCTATGGGATATGTCTATTTGCTGTTCATCGCGATCATGTCCATTGCGCAGCTGCTCATGATGTCGGCGATCGAGGAGAAGTCCAGCCGAATCGCCGAAAGCCTGCTCGCGATGGTGGAACCCAACGAGATCATGGCCGGCAAGACGCTGGGGGTGGCCCTGGTCGGCGTCACCCAGGTCGGCTGTTGGCTGGCGATCCTGCTCGGCATACTCATAGGCTTCGGCAGCAGCCTGCCCATCGGCGGTTTCGCGCATGCGCTGATCACCGGCATTTCCGTCTGGAACGTCGCGTGGTTCCTCGTGTATTTCGTACTCGGATTCCTGCTCTATTCCGCCGTGCTCGGCGCCATCGGCTCGGCCGTCAACAACATCCAGGAAGCGCAGCCCTATATCGCGCCGGTCATGATGTTCATGATTCTGCCGATGATTCTCATGTTCCCGGTCGTCAAGGATCCGACGGCCACCTGGGCGCGCGTGTTGTCTTATTTTCCGCCGCTTACGCCGTTCCTGATGGTAAATCGCTCGGCCGCGCCGCCGCCCCTGGTGGATTACATCGCCACCACGGCGTTGCTGGTGCTCGCGGTCGCGCTCGCGTTGTTTGCCTCCGGCCGCGTTTTTCGCGTCGGGCTCCTGAATACCGGCGCGCCGCCGAAGATCAAGGAGCTGTTGTCCTGGATCCGCACGCCGTCGCCCGACCAGGCCGACAGCAAGTAAGGCGCCTGGACCGCAAAGGGTTTCGTCGCAACCCCGATCCGTCTTTGCGCCCGTCC
>JBJKSR010000196.1:0-2874 GCA_046703965.1 Gammaproteobacteria bacterium
GGTGGCAATAACGTTGCGATCCACTACGCCCTCAGCCGGCGCTCCCCTTCGAGCTACGTCATGCTCCTGAACAACGATATGGACGCCGCCAGCGACAGCCTCACGCACCTCGTCTCGGTGGCGCAAGATTCCGGGGCCGGCATCGTCGGGGCCTGTGTGTTTATCGGCGTCTCCGGAAGGGAGTGCAGCCCGGCGCCGTTTACGTCCCTCGTGCGGCACCTCTTTTTGCAGCTGCCGTTCGTGCACCTGCCATCGTTCTACCCGCGGCGGGACAGGGAGTTCTTATGGGCTTGCTCCAGCCATGGAGGAGCGGTCCTGTTGTCGACTCATGCGCTGCAGGATATTTATGCGTCACGCGGCGAATACTTGAGCAGCCGGCTCTTCATGTACATGGATGAACATGAACTTCATTTCCAGGCAGGGAGGCAGGGCTACAGGGCGGCCGTTGCGCTGAAGGCGTACGCCTTCCACAAGGGCGGCCGAAGCTCGGCCGACAACAGCCTCCGCGTGTCCTACTACTGGGAGCGGAACAGAATCCTCGTTGCAGACGAGGCCCTCCCCCTTCGCCTCAGGTTCCTGTTCCACGCCGTGAATCTTCCGTTCCTGCTGGTCAGGCTCGCCAAGTATCTCGCCACTGGCAGGGTGCCGCTGGCGAGGACGATCCTCGCCGGCCAGGCGGACGGGTACCGCGGCGTGGGCGGAAAGTGGCGGCGACACGATGAGAGGCAAGCCGTCGCCCGTTCGTAGCTGCGGCAATACCATGCGCATCACACTCGTTTTGCCATGCTACCCCTGGCGACCGATCGGTGCCTTCAGGGTTGCCTACGAGTACGCGAACCAGCTTGCTGCTCGCGGGAACGAGGTTACTGTGGTCCACGCGCGCAGACTGAGGGACGAAGCAGAATTCTGGGCGCCAAAAGGGCTTTACCGCCGCTTGCGCGGTACGGCCGGACGGTTGCGCGACGCCGCACTTGTGCCGAGCATGTCCTGGTGCAACCTGGACAAGAGGGTTCGCACTCTGTTTGTCCCCGAACCCACGGCGCGCCTTGTTCCCGATGCCGACGCAATCATTGCGGGGGCCTGGGGCACAGCCCCCTATGTTTTACGCTGCCCAGAAAGTAAGGGAGAGAAATTCCACCTGCTACAAGGCCATGCTGTCGCCTACGGCCTTCCCAAGGCCTGGGTGGACACCATCTGGACGGCTCCCCTCCACAACATAGCCGTGTCAGGATGGCTCGGCGAAATAGGTGTGCAGCTCGGCGTGAAGGACATCACAGTGATACCAAATGGGATCAACGCCTCACTATTCCGTGTCATCCGTCCAATCGAAGACAGGCCGAGGCGTATGGCGATGCTGTACTCGCCGAGAGACTGGAAAGGGCCGGCGGACGGACTCAAGGCCCTCCGGATAGCCAAACAGCAATACCCAGACTTGGAGGCAGTGCTTTTCGGCGTTGGTCAGAGAACTGGAGAAATCCCCGACTGGATCGAGTATCAACGGGACGTTCCACAGGAAAGGCTCGTTCAAGAAATCTATAACTCGAGCAGCATCTTCCTCTGTGCAAGCTGGAACGAGGGATTTGCCTTGCCCCCCCTGGAGGCCATGGCCTGTGGCTGCGCGGTGGTGACAACCGACTGCGGAGGAAATCGCGATTACGTCGAGCCGGAAAAGAACGCCCTGGTCAGCCCACCTCGCGAACCAGAATCGCTGGCCGACAACCTTCTACATGCCTTGGGCGACGACGCCCTGCGCCTTCGCCTCGCTCGGGCCGGCGTCGAACGGGTGCGAGAATTCACTTGGGACCGGAGCACCGACAAGCTAGAGTCCCTCATCCGCCAGCACGTCCAAGCCGAGGGCAAACATGCTCCCCCCATCGACGACGCGCATTCCGACCAGGAGCCCAGCCACGCCGAAGCTTAAGGCCGCCATCGTCCACCCGCAATTGCGCTTCGGTGGCTCGGAAGCCCGCGCCCTCTGGGGCATCGAGGCACTGAAGCGGGACTTCGACGTCACGCTGATCACCGGCGGGCCGGTGGATCTCGACCGCCTGAATCGCTACTACGGCACGAACCTGCGCGCCGATGAGTTCTGGATCCGCATGGTGCGGATGCCGCTGAGCCTGCACCGCACGGCCAAGCTCGCCGGCCTTCGCGGAGCCCTCTACCAGCGCTACCTGCGCCGCGTCGCGCGCGAGTTCGACGCGATGATCAGCGCATACAACTCTTGCGACTTCGGCGTCCCTGGCATTCAGTTCATCGCCGATTTCTCCTTCATGCGCGAGTGGCGCGATCGCCTCCATCCTTCGCTTGCCGGCTACAGGCGTTGGTGGTACGGGAACTCGCCGCTGCGTTCGGCCTATCTCGACCTCTGCGATGCCGTCGCCGGGCCGCGGACAGGCGGCTGGAAACGGAACGTGACCGTTGCGAATTCCAACTGGAGCGCCGACATCCTCCGCCGCGAGTTCGGCATCGAGTCGCACGTGGTCTATCCCCCGGTCTCCTGGAACCTCCGTCCGGTTTCCTGGGAAAAAAAGGAAAACGGCTTCGTCTGCGTGGGCCGCGTGGTGCCCGAAAAGCGCATGGACGCCGTAATCGGAATTCTGTCCAAGATCCGTCATCGTGGCCACGACGTGCATCTCCACATCCTCGGCGGCGTGGACGACTCGCCCTTCGGAAGGAAGATCAAGCAACTGGCACAGGAAAATCGCGACTGGGTGTTTCTGGAGGGCAGGGTCGGCGGCCGAAAGAAAGAAGAGATGATCGCCGCCCACCGCTTCGGCATCAACGGCCGTGACAACGAGCCGTTCGGCATCGCCCCTGCGGAACTGGTCAGAGCCGGCTGCATCACCCTTGTCCCGGCGAGCGGCGGCCAGG
>JBJKSR010000197.1:0-13434 GCA_046703965.1 Gammaproteobacteria bacterium
CCTTTCGGTCGGCGCCCGCCGAGGCAGGGCCGGGGCCGCGGCGTTCCCACGGGAAGCGACGGCTCGGCGGCAGGCAGCAGCCGCGCGGCTTGAGCTTCTTACCCCAACAGCAATGGCACGGAGGTGACATGAACAGGCAATCCACCGCAGGCAAGACCGCGACGGCCAAGACGTCGAAGAAGGCGCCCGGCACGCGGAAGACGAGCCGCAAATCGGCGGTGCCCGCCGTCGCGGGCAGGAAGGACAATACCAGGACCACGGCGTCCGCCGCGAGGAGGGCGGTCCCGGCGCCCGACCCCCAGACCCGCCACGAAATGATCGCGCAGGCGGCCTATTTCCATGCCGAACGGCGGGGCTTCGCCGACGGCGGCGAACTCGGCGATTGGCTCGAGGCCGAAAGCGAAATAGAGCGCGCACTCGCCGGTTGAGGCCGGCGTACCACGATCGAAGCGCCCCCGGGCGGTACGGCGCCAGGCTCAGTGGATGAACGACACCATGAGCAGGGCCACGACGTTGAGGATCTTGATCATCGGGTTGATGGCCGGGCCCGCCGTGTCCTTGTAGGGATCGCCCACCGTATCGCCGGTAATGGCGGCCTGGTCTGCGATCGAGCCTTTGCCGCCCTCGTGCCCCATTTCGATGTATTTCTTGGCGTTGTCCCAGGCGGCACCGCCCGTGCACATCGATACGGCGAGCAGGAAGCCGCTGGCGATCGAACCAAGCAGCATCCCGCCGACGACGCGCAGCCCGTTGCCGATCGACCCCTCAAGGTACCAGACCACCCCCACGAGCAGTGGGGCGAGAACCGGTATCAATGCTGGAAATATCATTGACTTAAGTGATATTTTTGTGAGTATTTCTACAGTACGGCCATAGTCGGGCATGGTTGTCCCCGCGAGGATGCCGGGTTCCCGCTCGAATTGCGCCCGGACTTCCGCCACCACGCGGCCCGCGGCGCGCCCGACCGCATCCAGTGCATAGCTGCTGAAGAGGAAGGGCAGCAGCGCGCCTGCCAGCAGGCCGCCCAGCACATACGGATCCGATATATCGAAGCCGGTGGAGAGGTCGAATGCCGCCAGCCGGCTTCGGAACGCAGAGAACAGCACCAGGGCGGCAAGCCCGGCGGATGCGATGGCGAATGCCTTGGTCACCGCCTTGGTCGTATTGCCCGCGGCATCCAGCGCATCGGTGATTTCGCGCACGCTGCCGGCCTGGTGGGCCATTTCCGCGATTCCGCCCGCGTTGTCGGTCACCGGTCCGTAGGCGTCGATCGAGACCACGACGGGGGTCAGGGAGAGCATCGCACACGAGGCGACCGCTATGCCGTAGGTGCCGGCCAGGGCATGCGAGACGATGACGCCGACGGCCACAGCGGCGGTCGGCCAGGCCACCGCACGCATGCTCACGGCCAGCCCGGTAATGACATTGGTTGCATGGCCGAATTCCGATGCGGAGGCGATGCGCCGGACCGGGGGATACCCCTCGCCGGTGTAATACACCGTGACCGCGGCCAGCACGAACGCAACGCCCAGCCCGGTAACGGCGGCCCCGAACAGCGCCAGTCCACCATAAGGCGGTACCTGGATTCCGGACAGAACCGTGACTCCGTAGAACGCCCCGACGGCGGTGAGGGATGTCGCGAAGGCGCAGCGGCTGAAGGCACCAAGCACCCGGTCCGTGCGCGGTAACCGGGCCGCCTGGATCCCGAGCAGCGAGGCGGCCATCCCGGCGGCGCCAAGCGCCAGAGGATACTCCATGGCGCCGCGCGCCGCGGGTAGCGCCCAGGCCGCGAGCAGCATGGCAGAGACCAGGGTGACCACGTAGCTCTCAAAGAGATCGGCCGCCATGCCGGCGCAGTCCCCGACGTTGTCTCCGACGTTGTCGGCGATCACGGCCGGATTGCGGGCATCGTCTTCCGGAATCCGTTGTTCCATCTTGCCGACGAGGTCGGCGCCCACGTCGGCGGCCTTGGTGAAGATGCCGCCGCCGAGACGCCCGAAGATGCTGATCAGCGACGCCCCGAAGCCGAGGCCGAGGAGGGGCTCCAGGCCGCGCGTTCCGGCTGCACCCAGCCAGCCGAGCAAGAGGTAGAACCCGGTGACGCAGCCCAGCGCCAGGGCGCCGACGAGAAAGCCCGTCACCGAGCCGGCACGGATCGACAGACCCAGCGCGGGCGAGAGCCCGCTGGCCGCGGCCGCCGCCGTGCGCACGTTGGCGCGCACGGCCACCGCCATGCCGATCCGTCCGGCCGCAGCGGAACAGAGCCCGCCGAGCGCGAAACCGGCGGCGGTGAGCGGCCCGAAGGCGGGGACGAGCCAGAGCAGCAGGGCAAGCACGATGCCGACGACAAGGATGATTCCGTACTGGGTGCGGAAAAACGCATGCGCCGCCCGGTAGATGGCGCCGTAAGGTGCCTGCAGGTCGTCGGCTCCCCGATCCCGGCCGATCACCCATGCCGCGCAACCGGCCGCGTAGGCGACCCCGGCCAGGGTGGCCAGGAGGGCCAGGGCGCTATCGAGGTGCATGCTCACGTCCCGGTCGGGCCGCGCCCGTCCGAAGATTCATGCCTTCGATCCGCTTCATGTAATGCGGCCCCGGGTTGGGTCTGCGCACAACTTAGCAGTATCGCGGCGACGGCCGGTTGACGGCGGTCAAGATCCGGGGAATCGGGTGTCCGCGGGTTCGCCTCGAATGGATGTCGCCGGTGCCTTCCCCACTTGACAGAGTTTAGATTTAGGTGAAGAATCAAACGCACGTATAAATGCCCTCTGGCCCCGCCGGCGTCATCGGGTTGTCATTGGGGGAGGACAAGCTGGCACGATGGCGACGCTCGACGTGAATGCGCTGCACAAGGCCTGCAGCACCTGTTCGCTGCAGGAGTTGTGCCTGCCGATGGGGCTCGACGGGGAAGGGCTGGCGGAACTCGAATCCGTCGTGGAAACGCGCGGCCCGATGCACAAGGGAGACCACCTGTTCCGCCAGGGCGACCCCTTCCGCTCCATCTACGCGGTGCGCTCGGGTTATATCAAGAGTTACGTGGAAAGCGAGTCGGGCGACGAGCAGGTCCTGGGCTTCTACATGTCCGGCGAACTGCTCGGACTGGATTCGATCAGCGCCGGTCGCAAGCGTTGCTCGGCCATAGTCCTCGACACCGCGATGGTCTGCCGCCTGCCGTTCGCGAACCTGAGCGACATCTGCCGCCACGTCCCGAGGCTGCAGGAGCAGCTGTTGCGCCTGATCAGCCGGGAACTGGTGACGGCCGAGTCGCTCTCCGCCAGTCACAGCGTCGAAAGCCGCATGGCGGCCTTCCTGCTCGGATGGGGAGACCGGCTTGCGCGCCGCGGATTCTCCCGCCGGCACTACGTGCTGCCCATGAGCCGCCAGGACATCGGCAACTACCTCCGGCTTGCGCCGGAGACGGTCAGCCGCTGCCTCGGACGATTCATTGACAAGCGGTGGATCGAACTCTCGCGCCGCGAAGTCAAGCTGCTCGATGAAAACGCGCTGGCCGTGCTCTGTCCCGACGACTGGCGGGTCTAGCGCTTGGGCACGGACGTCGCCGCCTCCGCCTGCCGGAGGCCGGCAACCGGGTAGGCGGATCGAAACTTGACCCGGGTCATGGCCGCTTCGGCTATGCGGGCCTAGGGTTTTAGCATAGGCTCAGCACGCGGAGGAGGACACCCGCCATGTACTCGCATAACCTCGGAAATCCCCCGGCCGGGCCGTCGCCGGCTCGGCCTTCGTATTCCGGCACGCCCGAGCCGGCCGCATTGAAGGTGTGGCTGGATGTCACCGCGCCCGGCCGCCCCGACAATCTGGCGCTGTTCCTGGACGAGCTGGCCTGGCCGGATTTCAGCCTCGACACATGTCGCGAATCGGCCTGCCTCGGTAACGACCGGTCGGGCCGCTACTACGGCCAGTGGTACTGCCGTTTCATTCGCATGAACGGGGAAACCGGAGCGGAATCGAGGCTGCGGGAGCGACTCGGCGCGCCCGGCATCCGGATCCTGCGTTTCGATCAGGGCGCTTGACGCAGCGTTCCGGGGCGACCCGCGATACGCCGGACTGATCACCGGGTCAGCGTCCGCGGGGCACCCGTGCCTCCGTGGTGCCGGTTCTCCGGTGAATGCAGGGCGAGCCAGGTGATGATGTCCTGGTGCCGGACCAGCCCGAGCAGTTCGCCGTCGCGCATCACGGGAAGCTGGTTGATCCCGCGTGTGCTCAACAGCGACAGCGCTTCCATCGCATCGTGGTCCGGCGCGATCCGTATGAGCGAATCGACGGGCACCATGAGGTCCGCCACCGGCGTCGTGCTCCAGCGTCTCCGGTCCAGGCGGTGCAGGTCGCGCACGAACAGCATGCCGAGCAGGCGGTCGTCGCGCTGCACGGGGAACGCCTGTTGGCCGCTGGGAATCAGCACGTCGTCCAGGAGCCTGCCGACGGTCATCTCGGGCGCAATCGACAGCAGGTTGGTTTGCATCAGCCGGGACACGGGAACGGGCGCCAGCGACTCCCGCACCAGGAGTTGCCGATAGCCGGCAAGGGCGGCGTTGTTCAGGAACCAGCCGATGAATGCGAGCCACAGGCCGTTGATCAATCCGCCGCCGAGTACGGGCAAGCGCAGGCCGAAGATCATTGCAAGGCCGACGCTCATCAACAGCCAGGCGAAACCCCGGCCGGCGAGCGAGGCCCAGTGGGTGGCACGGACCAGGTCACCGCTGGCGGCCCACATCAGCGCCCGCAACGCGCGGCCGCCGTCGAGCGGGAATCCCGGTACCAGGTTGAACAGCCCGAGCACGATATTCACCGGCCCCAGCCAGAGCAGGAGGGTGGGCAGCGGCGCTAGTGTCTGCATTGCGCGCCGCGGGTCGGCGACGTGCAGATCGCCCCCGCCGGCGGCCACCGCCAGGAGCAGGAACACCACGCCGAGAACCAGGCTGGTAACCGGTCCCGCCAGCGCCGTCCCCAGTTCGGCGCGCCAGGACGGCGGCTCGTTCTCCATCTCGCCGACGCCGCCGAAGATGAACAGCGTGATCCGGCGGATGGTGATCCCCAGCACGCGGCCGACCAGCGCATGCGACAGTTCGTGGAGCAAGATGGACAGGAAGAACAGGAAGGCGGCGGCGAGCGCAATGCCCCACATCATCGCCGCCGGCCATGCCGGATGCCACGCCGGGAAGACGCCCTGGGCGAGCATGAAGGCGATCAGCAGGAAGATGATCAGCAGGCTCCAGTCGACGTCGATCTCGATTCCGGCGATTCGGCCGACCCGAACGCTTCCTCGTAAACGCATCTTCGACTCCGTGTATCGGGAGCACCGATAGAGGGGGCTGTTTACAGGATGGTCGCTTCGCGCCAAGCCGGCCGTGATCTGGATCAGGTTGGCGCGGGATCGGGGCGTGTCCGTCCGGCGGTGACGCCCGGATCAACCGTGTTGCCGGCTCAATCGGGAATGCGACAGGTCAGAACCGGAGGGTGGGCCAGATTGCCCCGGCGGCCAATCCCAGGATATAGAGCCATCCGAACAGACGGTTGTGGACGAGGCAGCTGCGGTGATACCAGAGGGGCCAGCCGACATAATCCGGGGGCGGCGTATCGGGCCGGGGTTTGCGGAGCGTCGACAGCGCCTGTGCCGCGCGCGGCAACGCGACGGCTACGACCAGGCAGAACGGACTGAGCATGCCCAGCGCGACGAGGATCCCGACCGTGGCGTACATCGATGCGATTGTCGCGATCTCGAGCCGTCGCGCCGCCCGTTCTCCGAGGAGGACGGGCAAGGTGAGAATGCGCTTGCTCCGGTCGAACCCGTCCTGGTCGATATGTTTTCCGACGAGGATGGACATGACCCCGAGTCCATACGGGATGGA
The DNA here is from genome assembly GCA_046703965.1 of Gammaproteobacteria bacterium. Taxonomy (GTDB): domain Bacteria; phylum Pseudomonadota; class Gammaproteobacteria; order JAKDMP01; family JAKDMP01; genus JBAUSV01. The sequence continues at coordinate 5,868 of JBJKSR010000197.1, forward strand.
CGCATAAAAGGCGGACGCGGACAGCCGTCCGGTAATCATCGCGTAACCGCCCCCGACCATGAGCGGGCCCCATACCAGGAAGACGGCGATTTCGCCCAGTCCGATGCTCTTCAAGGGGACGGGTGCGGCGTCGTAGGCGAACAGCAGGCCGACGCCGGCGACGAGGAATCCGGCCGCCAGCCAGCCGCGTTCCACCACGAAGAATGCCGCTATGGCTGTTCCAAGCGTGGCCAGCACCACGAGGCCGGCCGCAAGGGCGGCCGGTTTCATGATCTCGTTCGCCAGCGGATGCAGCGTGTAGCGCATGCGCGGGGAATCGGGTGTGTCGTGGCCGCGCTTGTAACCGAAATAGTCGTTGCTCAGGTTACTGATCATGTGAGCGGACAGGAAGCCGGTGAAAACCAGGATGAAGGCGACCCAGTCGAACGCTCTCGAGGTGGCCGCGAGCAGGCCCGCTATCAACGCGGCTTGTGCGGAGATAACGAGAATGACGCTCCGTGCGGAATAGAGGAAGCGGGAGACGGCATCGAGCGAGCGCACTTCCGAAGGCGCCGGCCGGTAGAAGCCGGCGAACGAGCCCAGCCAGCGAAATATCGTCGAGTTTGAGATGTCCGTCGTCATGGGTTGATCCTTTCCATCCCGCCAGTGTCCGCCCCGCAATTGTACGTGCCTGACATGCGGCCCGGTGGTCGGATGCATTCCGAAGATTGGCGGGCCCCGTTGTCCGGCACTCGATCGGATCTCCCGCCCTCGGTTCAGTCGGATACTTTCTCGACCGGGGTCAGCACGAGTTCGTTACGGCTGTCGATCGATGCATTCATCAGTTTGTCGTCCAGGTAGATGGCTACGTCCCCATACTCGCCGGAGCGGAGCCGGCGTGCCGATGCCACTTCCAGGATGGCGGCCGCCTTGCGGCGGTCGTTCGCCGGTACGCGGTAGATTCCGAACGTTTCGCGGCGCCCATCCGGAAGCGGGTAGTATTCGCGGATGCTGATCGTATGGCCGGCTGCCGGAACCGGCTTTCTGTCCGCGAGTTCCAGATGTTGGGGCCCGGCTTCCTCGGTGATTTCCAGCTCGTCGTTCTCGTTGACGAAGACGTTCACCGGCCTGTCATCGCGGTACACGGCGAGTTTCGAATAGCCGCCGGCGCGGCGTCCTTCTGCCGACAGCACGTCGAGAAGCGCGGCAAGCTTGGCCGGCTCGCTCTCCGGAATGTGGTAGGACCCGAGCACTTCGCGCGTTCCGTCGGGGCGGGGAAGGTACTCTTCGATCCGGAACGTGGCCATTTTCCCCATCTCCTGAAAAGCTCGAGGGCTCGTGCCGCAGACCTGCCTGCGCGGCGACCGCGACACCCGGCAAGCGGAAAGCCGCGATCGTTGCGGGAAAAATTATGGCATCGGGCACCGTCCGCCCCCTTGATCAAAGTCAACCGGACGCCAATCGAGGCGTGGTATGTTTTTGTCTCGGCCAGTGCCGAAACTCGATGGATTCGCGCCCTTGCCCGCGGTTGCGAAAGGGCATCGGTTTTATCGCGTATACGGGGAGCGGTGGTATGAGAACGTCTCGTGTGTTGGTGTTCGCCGGATTGTTGACCTTGCCGCTGGTCGCGGTGGCGGCGGGGGCGCCCGGTCCGGGGGCGAAACTGTATGCGAACCATTGCGCCATGTGCCACGGCAACGACGGAAAAGCGGTCATGCCGGGTGCCGGCGACATGAACGACCCCAAGGGGCCCCTGTCGAAGCCCGACGACGTCCTCGTCAAGAGCACGCTGGACGGGGTAGGGAACATGCCCGGGTTCAAGGGCCAGCTGAGCAAATCCCAGGTCGAGGATATTCTGGCCTACATGCGGCAGAAGTTCGGTGTGAAAGCCGGACACTGAAACGCCGGGCGGGAACTCCGGAGGAGGTCGTGGTCCGCCGCCGCGGAGCGGTGTGCCCCGCGAGGGGTCGAAGGCCGTTGTCGGGCATCTCCCGGAGGCGGGCGGGTAGCCATGGAGAAATACACGCTGACACGCGTCGTCGCGTATGCCAGGGATCGCCTTTTCCGGGTGGTCTCCGGAATCGAGCGCTATCCCGAATTCATACCGGGCTACCGGAAGGTGGTCGTTCGGCGCCGGACGCCGGACCGGCTTTTCGTGACCCAGACGGTCAACGTACTGGGCTGGAACGTGACCTTCGATTCCGTGGCCCGCCTGGCGCCGCCGCGGTCCCTGGTGATCGATGCCAGCCCTCCGGGTTTCAGAGTGATGCGGATCGAGTGGCGGTTCGGGGAACCGGCTCCCGGGCGTACCCGGATCGGCGTCACGATCGACTACGAGGCGGGCAATTTCCTGACGCGCAGGTTCTCCGGACCCTGGATCCAGGCGTTTGCCGGGATGCAGGTAAAGGCCTTTCTGGAGCGCGTAAAGTCGCTCGATGGCGAGGCTTGATCCCGGGCTCGCGGGCACGGGATTGACTTCGATCAAGCCCGGCGCAGATTCCTGCCGCCGGGGCGCGTACGCGGGTGTATGCTGAATTTCGAATCAGCCAAAGGGTGATTCCGCTATGGGTATTGATGGCATAAGCATCTGGCAGCTTCTCCTTATCCTGCTCCTGGTCGTCGTCATTTTCGGGACGGGCAAACTGCGCCGTGTCGGCACCGACATGGGCCACGCAATACGTGGCTTCAAACGAGGCCTGCGCGGCGAATCCGACGACGCGGCGGAAAAATCCGTCCCGGCGAACGAGGCCGAAAAGGACGAAAAGGCGCAGGAGTCGGTGTCGCTCGACAAGCACTGACGGGCGGACCCGCAATGTTCAGCGGCAGCACGGGGGAGTTGGCCCTCATATTCCTTCTGACCCTGCTGGTGTTCGGTCCGGACCGTCTGCCCGGTCTGGCGCGCAACCTCGGAAAGCTGGTTCGTCACTCGAAAATGCTCATGCAGTCGCTGTGGGGCCAGCTCGACGAGGAAATCGATCGCGGGGAGAAAAACAGCAGGATCAGCGCGGCGGCGGCGGTGCTGGAGCGCGAGGGATCGGCCGATGCGTGCCGGCGGGATGAAGCAACCGCGTCTCCGGCCGTCACGGAAACGGACGCGGATGCCGCACGGCGTTGACGTGCCGGGCCGCAAGTCCACAGGGGCGGGGCGGTGCTGAACCCGTCGGCAAGAGCGAAGGGCGGCGCGGATGCGACGCCGTTGATCGCGCACCTTCTCGAAATAAGGCGGCGCTTGCTGATTGTGGTCGGCGTATTCGTGGTGCTACTGATCCCCTGCGCCCTCTATTCGCGCCAACTGTTCGAGTTGCTGGCGCTGCCGATGATGGTGCGCCTCCCGGCCGGATCGTCCATGATCGCGACCGGCGTCGCGTCTCCGTTCCTCACGCCGTTCAAACTGGCGGCCGGCGTGGCTGCATTCGTTACGGTGCCGGTCGCGCTGTATCAGGCATGGTCTTTCCTGATGCCCGGGCTCTACCGGCGGGAACGCCGGTTGCTGGGCCCGCTCCTTGCGCTCAGCCTGCTGCTCTTCTACTCGGGCATGGCATTTGCCTATTTCGTCATAGCGCCGCTGGCGCTGCATTTCTTTATTTCGATGGCGCCGCCCGGCGTCAAGGTCATGACCGACATCGGCAGCTATCTCGGGTTTACGATGACGTTGTTTTTCGCGTTCGGCTTTGCATTTGAAATGCCGATCATCGAGGTCGCCCTGGTCTGGCTGGGGCTGTTGAGCGTGGCGAAGCTCCGCAAATTCAGGCCGTACATGCTGATCGCGGTGTTCGTCATCGGCATGCTCCTGACCCCGCCCGACATGTTCTCGCAGACCTTGCTGGCCATCCCGCTCTACGGGCTCTACGAACTCGGGATCCTGCTGTCGCGGTTCATGTTGAACTCGAATCCGGATCTCGCGGCGGAGGCGGGTGGCGGCGAGCGTTAGGCCCTGGCCGCAGCGCGGGGCCCGTGCTCAGCAGATACGAGGCAAGGGCTCGTTCTCCAGCTCTTCCAGCACCCGTTCTCCGCCAAACTCGGTGCGGACGACCACCTCGGGATAACCTTCCCGGATCTCCCCGATGACGGATGCCTCCGGGCCGGTCCCCGTTTCCTTCAGGCGGGCCACCGCGGCATCCGCCTCGGCCGCGTCCATCACCGCCACGATGCGCCCCTCGTTGGCAAGGTAGTAGGGGTCGAACCCCAGGATTTCACAGACCGAGGCCACCGGAGCGCTGACCGGGATGGCCGCTTCCTGCAGATGCAGGCACCGGTCGGTCGCGCGCGCAATTTCGTTGGCTACGGTGGCAATGCCGCCCCGCGTCGGATCGCGCATGAAACGAAGTCCGCCGTATTCGCGCAGCACCCTGGCGGCCGGCAGGACGCTGGCCGCATCGGAGCGCAGCTCACCGCTCAATCCGTATTCCTCGCGGGCGAGAAGCACGGCGGCCCCGTGGTCCCCGGCCGAGCCGGTGAGCACGATGCGGTCCCCGGGGCGAATGCGGTCCATCCCCAGTTCCAGGCCGTGCGGCCTGAGTCCGACGCCGGTGGTCGCGAAGTACGCCCCGCCGCATTCCCCGCGGCCCACGACCTTGGTATCGCCGGCCACGATCGCGACGCCGCAGTCGCGCGCCGCCGCACCCAGGGAATCGAGCAGCCGTTCCAGCAGCGCGATTTCGAGCCCTTCCTCGAGGAAGGCATTGAGCGTCAGGTAACGCGGTTCGGCGCCGGCGACCGCGAGGTCGTTGACCGTACCGTGGACGGCCAGCGAACCGATGTCGCCACCCGGGAACTCGAGGGGTTGCACGGTGAAGCCGTCCGTGGTCAACATCAGTTCCCCGTCGGTGGGCCAAGGGAGGCGTGCCGCGTCGACATGGGTATCGAGGAGCGGGGACGCGAAGCGCTCGGCAAAAATATGCTCGATCAACTCGCGCATCAGCTTGCCGCCGTTGCCGTGTGCGATGGTGATGCGGGAATCGGTCATGGGCGTCCCTGCTTGTGGGGGTGTGGATTCACGGTCCGGTCAGAGCGGCCCGGCCGGCGACTTCAACGACCTGGCCGTAAGCGATCCCGCCGTCGTTGACAGGCACGAGCCGCGGCAGGCGAACACTGAATCCGGCATGCTCCAGGAGTGCGATCACGGTTTCCGTGAGATGGCGATTCTGGAACACACCGCCGGCGAGCGCAACCCGGGTGAAATCGTGGTGCACGCGCAATGCCACGGCCTGGTCGAGCAGGGCGCGGGCGAGCGCTGCATGGAACCGCGCCGCTCGCTCTCCGGGCGAGAGCGAGTCGTCGAGCAGAAAAGGCAGCAGGGGGGACCAGTCGGTCACGAGCAGGCCGCCCCGGTCCTCGCGAAGAGGCAGCTTCAGCGCCTCCGCTTCCATTTCGGCCGCCTGCGTTTCCAATAGCATGGGGGCCAGCCCGTCGTAGCAGACGGTGTGGACGTCCCCGATGATCGCGGCCGCGGCATCGAACAGGCGCCCGATGCTGCTGGTCGGCGGGCTGTTGGACCCCGCACGCCATGCCGAATGCAGGAGGGGGTCGGCCAGGCGATCCCCGGCCGGCCATAGCGTACCGGTCGCCCAGCACAGCCCGAGCGCGGACCGCCAGGGCTCGGTTATGGCCCGTTCACCGCCCGGCAGGCGAAAGGACCGCCAGGTGGCGACACGCTGCCAGTCGCCGGGGCGACCGAGCAGGGCCTCGCCGCCCCAGATTGTCCCGTCCGCGCCCAGGCCGGTGCCGTCCCAGGTGAAGCACAGTATCGATTCCGCAACGTCACCGAACTCGCCCGCGGCCGCGCTCGCATGGGCATGGTGATGGAGCACCTCGGTCACCGGCAGGTCCTGGGCTTTTGCCCAGCGGCTGTTCGGGAAGTCGGGGTGAGCGTCGCACGCAAGCACCTCGGCCTGCACGCCGTACAAACTCTGCAGGTCGGCGCAGACCTGGCGAAAGATACGGCGCGAGCGCGGGCTGGCAAGATCACCGATGTGCGGAGAGATCACGACGCGGTCTTCCCAGGCAAGGGCAACCGTCGTCTTCATGAACGAACCCACGGCGAGCAGAGGGCGCTCGAGGCGGAAGGGCAGGTCGAGTTCGAGGGGCGCCAGGCCACGGCCGAGCCGTATTCGCGACCAGCCGTCGGCCATGCGCCGCAGAACCGGATCGTCGGCGGGACGCTCGATGGGCCGATTGTGGTGCAGGAACGCGTCCGCAACCCGGCCGAGCCGGTCCTCGGCCTCGACGGGATCGGTCAGGACCGGTTCGCCGCTGATGTTTCCGGAAGTCGCCACCAGGGGACGTTCGAAGGCGGCCAACAGCAGATGATGCAGCGGGCTGTACGGCAGCATGAGGCCGATTTCGTCGAGCGCGGGTGCTATCCCCGGGGCAAGCGGCGCCCCGGCGCGGCGCGCGACCAGCACGATGGGGCGAACCGGATCGCTCAGCGCGGCGGCCTCCTCGGGTCCGATCCGTGCCAGCGCACGGGCCCAGTCCAGCCCGTCTGCCCCGGCCTCCGGAACCATCAGGGCGAACGGTTTGTCGGGCCTGTGCTTGCGCTCGCGCAACCGTGAAACGGTCGCCGAGTCCCCCGCATCGCAGACGAGGTCGTAGCCGCCGATGCCGCGAACGCCGACGATCTCTCCGGCGCGGAGGGCATCGATGCAGGCTGCGAGGGCCGCCTCCGTGTCGTTCACCACGGCGTCCGGCGGGCGCGACCACTGCAGTCCGGGGCCGCAGACGGGGCAGGCCAGGGGCTGGGCATGGAACCGGCGGTCCAGTGGGTCTTCGTATTCGCGGCGGCAGGCCGGACACAGCTCGAATCCGGCCAGGGTCGTATTGGGCCGGTCGTAGGGCATGGCCCGAATGATCGTGTAGCGGGGGCCGCATTGCGTGCAGTTGATGAACGGGTAACGGTACCGGCGGGCCGCGGGGTCGTTGAGTTCGGCCAGGCAGTCGTCGCAGGCGAACTGGTCCGGCGGGACGTGGATCCTTGCCGGGCCGCGGCTCTCGCTCTCGCGGATGGTGAAGTCGTCGAAGCCTTCGGGTGCGGCCTTTTCGTCGCGCAACAGGCGGGGACGCGCCAGCGGCGGGGCTTCGGCGATCAGCTCCTCGGTGAACCCGTGCAGTTCCCGCTTGCGGCCCTCGACGTGGACGTGAACCTCGCCGCCGGCATTGCACACCCAGCCGGAAAGTCCGTGCCGGTGGGCGAGACGATAGACGAAGGGGCGGAAACCGACGCCCTGCACCCGGCCGACGACAGTCAAGTCATGCGCCTGTTTGCCAGGGGTTGTTGCGGGGGGGGCGGCAATGGCGTGGGAATGAGTCATGCCGGTGCCTCCCTCCGTTCATGAAGCACTCCGGATCTCGCAAGGTCATGGACCCCGAAAGGGACAAGTTCCTTTCTTTGCGTCTCGGCGTCTTGGCGGGATTTTCTTCTCATGTCTCTGTACCGATGGGCGGGACCTCGGGAATCCGCCAGCCAAGCTGCCGGTGCCGGGCCAGGTAAAGGGGCGTCCAGGCGTGGGGGATGCGATGGACGAACTTGTACCGGGCAACGTGGTAGCTCGCATCGAAGCCGTAGAAATTCAGGCCCATCCGTTCCAGT
>JBJKSR010000198.1:0-16900 GCA_046703965.1 Gammaproteobacteria bacterium
GTCGGGGTAGGTCATGTCGCGCAGCGGCATGGAGCGTGCAAAGCGCGCTGCCTTGCTCACCCGGATAGGCGAGTAGCGGCGCCCGGTCTGTGCATTGGCGGTGACCGAAATGGCCACCAAGGCGAGCGCACCAAGCGCCATCGTTACGAACTTACGGCTCATGCTCCTATCGTCTCCCAAAAGCTTCAAGAAAAATAGCGATGTCATGCCGACCCGTTGCGACACGGCTGCAATTACGCCTGACTCAAGTTGGCAAGTCAAGCGATTTCGTGGCCACTTTAGGACTTGTCCTTTTCTGGCCATTTGTCAGTTTGATTACAACTCGAAGTACGGCCTCACAACGGAAATTCTCGTCGCCGTTCGAGTCTTGAGATGACCGATACGCGGTGGTTGTGTGATACGAAGGGGAAGCGAATCCGGATCCGCCCGGCCTTGCTAACGACAGATACAAAGAGCAAGCATCCGGGCGTAGCGTGGCAGACCATCCTGATGGAATCCGCGACGCCTTCGGCCAAGCGATTCGTCATGATCAGCCGATTCCATGAAGAGAAGTCCAGCGGTTGGCCCGCAAACTGGCTACCGACGCCTGATTCGGGACGTTTTCGCACCCACCCTCCGCCGGAACCAGCATGCAAGCCTTGAAGTGACCCAGGACCCCGGAACCTACCCATAATGCATACACCCCGGCGCAGCGCGTAACCCTTCTCCATTCCGATGGATGCCCTGGCGGTTCCGCCATTTTGCAAGGAGTGGTCTCCAATTACTGCGGAGTGGCGGTAAAGTCCTTATCGATAATGTTGCCCCCCGCAATGCTCTGGGAATCGCTTCCCGAGGTCGCCGTAAACGTATAGCCGCTCAACGTCGGGGTCACCGTATATACGCCGTCCTTCAGCACGTCCTGCGTGGCGTAATATCCGCTGGCATCCGTCGTCGTCACGACCTGGGACCCTGAGCCGTCCGTGATAGTCACGGTTACGCCAGGCACCGGCTCGCCGCTGGATAGGACGAACCCGGACATCGAGTACAAATCCGGCGAGTCGGCGGCGGTGAAGTTCACAATAAGATTGGCGCCATTGACCTGTACCGTGCAGTGACTGATGGTGTCGCTAGTCGTGAAAGCATAGCCGTCCAAGGCGGGTTGGACGCAATAGTATTGCCCATCTTGTAGCCCCCCCACGCTGTAGTAACCGGCCGCATTGGTGAGCACCGATGAGCTGCTGGTGTCGGTAACGGTCACCTGAACACCTGCCATTGGTTGCCCCGATCCGTCAACTACGGATCCGGAAACGACATAGCCCGCAGTCGTACTTTGCGAGCCGGTGAAGTCCTTCTCCACGTCGCCGCCTGCCACTTCGAATGTGGCGAGTCCGTCGTTATAGGAAAACTGATAGCCCGGTCTGCTTGCCGAGAGAATGTAATAACCATCCTGAAGGCCCACACTGTAGTAGCCATTTATGTTCGTAGTCGCGGTCACGGGAGGGTTGGAGTCAACATGGACGGTGACGTCCGTCATCGGCCGGCCCGCAGTATCCTTGACGGTCCCCGAGAGCGCATAATACCCGCTCGTCGTCGATGGAGCTCCGGTAAAATTCATATCCGGCAGGCTCGCGTCGTCTATCTGCGCCGGCGCTCCATTGAACGCATAGCCAGCCTTGGTTGGCCAGAGCTGATACGATCCGTTTGACAGACCGTCGACACGATAATGCCCCGCCGCATCTGTTACCCCAGTAATCTCCTTGCTGGTCTTGGCAACGTACACCGTTATGGGCACATCCGCCATCGGCTGGCCAGCGCTATCGGTGACCATGCCGGAAATGAAATAGGTTGGGATCTCGGCGCTGGAATAGCGGTTGCGGACCGTGTAATAGTCATTGAAGGTCTGCGTGCGGTTCAACGACCCATTCGTGCTGGTCACTGCCAGACGCAACGTATAGTCGCCATAGGGCAGGCTGCTGGTGTCCCAAGTCCCGAAAGTCATGTTCGCCTGTCCGCCGGTGCCGGACAGCCCGGTGCTCTTCCAGCTCTGCTGCTGATCACAGATGTAGAAATCCCATCCCGGGCAGTAGTCGATGGCGTAGCTTGTGCTCACCTTACTGAGATCGCGCCCATTGACCGCACTGCCGCTCAGGGTCGGACTGGAGCCGATTCGGTTGTCACTGTCGGTGGTCAAGTGATTGAGTTTGACGGCAATCGGGGAATACAGCGGATCCCCGTAGAGTATGCCGCTGACGTGCTGATCTCCCAGCCACACCGCATCGCCCAGCGGCAGCCCGCGCAGGAAGTATACGAGACTCCCCAGGGACGTCGAGTCAAAGGAGTGTCCTAGGGATTCGTGATGGCTGAGGCTGCCCCAGAAGGCCGTCCCGCCCAGACGGTCGAGGAAGTTTGCCGCATAGTCTCCTTTCGCCGTCTGCTCATGACCTTGGTCGAAGGAGCCGTTGGTAACCAGCTCCGTGCCCGTCGTCAGGTCCTTCACGGAGATCTCGTCGAAACCGACGCTGCCCGCGGTCACATAGCCGTTCAGGTCGAGCATCAGATCTTCGAAGGTCAAGCCGACGGCCGGCGGTGCCACAGACGTGAGCGGCGTATATTGCGTCCAGGTCGAGTCGCCGGCTGGAACCGAAACCGTGGCGTGACTTATGTACTGGCACCGGGTACTGGTGGTGGCCAGGGAATAGCCCGACGGCGCTGCGGGGCAGCTCCCCCCGCCGACGGGAAGCTGATATTCGAATATCAATCGCGCATTTATGTTCGCCGGGCTCACCACGGCGCTCCCCTTCAGGTAGAAGCTGACGTCGTATGATGGGGGATTGGTGGAATCAAGTGCGTACGCAATCACCTGCATTAGATCGATGCTTCGGTGCGACGGGCAACTTTGCAGGCTGTCCGACAGCGTGCCGCTCACCGGGGTCGTTGAGCCGTTGGGCGTCACGGTGTAGACGTAGCACTGGGGATCGGACACCTCGCCCGGCTGCTCGTACCACAGGCTGTAGGAATTGTCGACGCCGTCGGTGTCGACTACGACAGGGACCGCCGCGTTGTAGACGCTTAGATGCGCCCAGCCGGTCGGCCAGATGCCGAAGCGGGAGACCGGGAAAGACTGGAAATTGTAGCCGATGAAGCCGCTGGCGACGCCCACCACGTCGGTGTTGATCTCCTTGTACGGATCCGTCGAGTTCGCCCGGCAGGTCGCCGGATCGGCGGCGTTGACACACAGCGTGACCTGATTCCCCCCCATCCCGCGCTTGCGCCAGTTGAGCAGCGTACTGAAGCCACCTTGAATGGTCTGCCCGTCCAGCGAACCGAAATATGCCAATGCATCGACCGCCTGGGGTTCCCGTGAGCCGGAATAGCCTGGCATGGCCTCGTTCGGGGTACCCCATCGAAACTTGACCAGGCAACCGGCAGGTGCCTGCCCCGAGGTGCTTGTCGGGGGTGCACTGAGATAATTCGTTTGATAATCGCTGCAAGACGGATCACTTTCGTTGAACGGGCCAAAGGCGTAACGCCAGTAGTCAAAGGTGCCGGTGTTATAGATCGGTTGCTTCGTCAACTGTTGTCCGGCCCCGGGAGTGTATTGGACCCAATTCCAAGCGCCGCCGGTATTCCCGAATGTATCCGCAAAAAGCGTCCCGTAGATACCATTCGCTTCTGCGGAGAGTGTGCGATCGACCTGTGCCTCCGCAGCGGCGACGCTGACGCCATCGATGCGCCCCACAATGTATTGACCGTCCGTCGCCGGCTCGACGGTACGCATATCGGCGCCGTCGCCGAATGCGACCGCTCGCGTCGTGGGCAGCGGCGCCGTGACAGGCTCTTCCGGAAAATACCTCGCGAGCACGTACATCAGATAATTGTCGACCGAGGTTGGCGCGCCGGCAGCGGCTAGTTGCGAATCGTCCACGGTCATCTCCGTGGGCACCCCCCGCGTCGTTACGATATAGCGGATCGGCGTGTTGGCGGTCAGCGTGCTTACATTGTCCGACGTATAGATCGGCAGGCTACTGTCGCTGCAGGCCGCCGGCTGCACACTGGAGGGCACCGTCGGGCATATTCCGAAGCGCAGAATCTGATCCCGCAGGCTGAGGAAATCAGCCCAGGTTACCGTGTACTGATCGGGCACCTTGACATGAACAATATGGGCGGTATCGATACCACGCTGCTGGGCGTAATACTGTCCAACCGCAACGGAATCCGTGGAGTTGTCGTTTACTACAACCAGCACGTCTTCCCGCATCGCATAAGCGCTGTGGGCAACACACAGGAAAGCAAGTGAGGCAAAGATGTATAGACGACGCATCGCGATTCTCCTTTCTTTAATGACATTCCGTCACCCGCAGACTTGTCCCCTTTGAGACGGAACCGATCTCGAGATTCGGCAACTGACAAGGTTATGCGGCGATTGAACTGGCCGAGACCAATGACAGAAACGCAGTTCGCGCAGTGCGGAAATTCAAGCCAGCGGCGGATACGGCAAGGACGGTTTCAAGCATCGTCAGCCGTTTCCACTTGCCATCCCCAATGCTGTCCACGCGGCCTGAATTGAATCTCCCTTGTGCTCACCGCTCTGAGCAGAGGCCAGATTGACCGTTCAGAAGCAGATTGAATACGAGCGAAAATTAAGACAGCATGAAACGACAAGTCAAGCGATTTTATGTCCGTTTTAGGTCTTGGCTTATTTTGGTCAGGCGACGGTTCGACCTCGAACAGCGTTGGCGTCACGCCGCGAATATCGGACCGAGATACCTGCGGGAACAGCTTAACGCCAACGTTAACCGAACGGGCGCAAAGAGGGTTTATCGATAGCTCTTTCTTCGTATGTTTTACTTAAGACGCAAACAGATTCAAAAACTGCTTTATGCTCTAATCATTGCGGCAGTCCTGCATTGTCTCAGCTTTTGGATTGATTTGGAGCCATCGGGAACGCCTCTCTCATGGACCACTTTCGGGGCAGGCCGAGGATTCGGACTTCGACGCGCGGCACAACCATCCGGCTTGTAACCGTGTTCTGGCTCCTAACGCGACCATAATCTCACTCACCCGGCGGCGCAGCGTGCGTTCGGAAATCCCAAGCTGGTGAGCGATCATTTTGTCATTGAAGCCGGCAACCAACAACGCGATCACGTGATCAGCATCGTTTGCCGCATCAAACGCCTCCGGAACCGCCGTAGGAGTGCCGGATTTGTCGAACGCGAGAGGCGCCGCCCGATCCCAGATGAACTCAAACAGATCGTATATGGCATCGAGCAACGCACAGGATCGGATCAGCAACACGCTGGATTCCGGGTGCTCGAGGTCCAAGGCCAAGAAAGCTATACGGCGGTCCACAGCAAATAGTTTCAGCGGGACCCCGGAGTAGACTTTAGCCTCTTCACCCGCTGCAACGTAGCTACGGATTCGATCGGCCGCGCCAGGTTCCTCCAGCGATCTGTTGTCGTAGACGGCGCGATATCGCACTCCGTGGGCCGCGACCGAAAATTGCGTCTGGTTCAGGGCGTTCGGAGCCGAGGAAAGGTATGGCGGCCGATCAAAAAAGACGATCTCTTCCCGTGCAGACTTTTGCATCTGCTCGAAAAGCCGGCCATGCGCCTCTCGCCCCGTTATCACCTCGACCATTCGCTCCCCTGCATTGCGCGCACGTGCAGCTTGACGTGCGCGTTCCTGGAGATAACGCGCGCCTGCAACCATGTGCTGCAACGCCTCTTTCTGTTGGAGAACCAAAACCTCGACCGCCACTTCGGGTGGAGTGGGGAAGTACCGCCGCAAGCCTTCCGGGCTATGGCTTGCCAGGGCCTTCTTCTCAAGGCTTTTCAAGGCAAGCTGCGTCTTGCGGCGAGTAAGTTTGGACAGATCCGAAAGCTCTGACAACAAGCTTCCGGGGTGATCGAGGAGCAACGTATACAGTAGTTCCTCGACTTGCGTTACACCCCCTGCTGCCAGCACATGGCCTTCGCTTTCCGGCTCGCCGGCAACACCGGCGCCCAATTCAGTCCCGACAGGCCACTCCTGGTCCTCGGGCAAACGCTGATACGTCATACTAGAATCCCTTCAATGCAGGCCCCACAACCTCGCGCCTCCCTTTATCAGGTGTCTCCGGACAACGGCTGGCCCGGATTCAACAGGTCCGCCTAATGCAAATCATTCCGCTTTGTCCTCCGGACATATTCCATAATACCTTGTTTTGACGTACGCCATGATCGCAAAGCCAAGTACCGCGGGCAAGCGCCAACGATTGAATCAGACCGGCGGTGTCAAAACCAGCCGGTGCATCTCTTCAGGAATTATGCGAAAGCTCCATAGGCGGGTTCGCTCCCGTAGCGTCCGGTGCCCATGGGCGGCGTTCATCCATGGCGTCGCCGAAGCCCGACGATTCCCGCGAACATCCACTAAATATGAGGGTCGGAAGGACAGCCCGGCTTCAGAATGGTGCCGACAAAGGCAGGTGTCAATGCAGTGCTACGCGGCCAGGCTCTGGCGGCGGGCGAAATCAAGCACAATTGGGTGCATCCGGGCCCGGCGATTTCGCTCTCGGCGCTTTCCGCCATGGTTATTCCGCAAGAACGAGGGCAGGTTTTACTCCACCGGGGAACATGGAAAGCAGACAGCTGCCTTCGGCACAAGCAGATTCCAACAGCCCGGCAGGTTGCACTAACGAAGGAAGACCAACCTGATTCCGCCGAGTACGCCTTGGCCGTCTTGCGCCGCCTCAACTTACGAGTGCCGTCCGCGGCGCGCCTACATTCCGCCCGCGGCGCGCTGCAGTTGCCGGAATATGCCCAGGCGGTCGGCGACCTGCCAATGCCCCGATATCCGGTCGCCATCGAAGTGATAGACCGTGGCGCCGGACATCTGCAGTATGCGGCCCGAGGGCGGGAATCCCGCGATCTTGCCCCGGTGCGTCCCGGTCCACAGCCATGTGATGGCGATGCGATCCCCGCCCTCGAACACGTCCAGCAACTCGAAGCGCTGGTCCGGGACCGGAGCGCGCGACCGCCTGACCCGGTCCTTGAACCCCTCGATATCCAGCGTCCGACCCTCCCAGGGATCGCCCGGGTCATGGTGAATCGTGTAGGCCGGTGCCAGAAACTGCCCTGCCGCCTCGGCATCGCCCTCGTTCCAGACCTTCTCGATGAACCGCTTCACGATGTCCGCTCGCACTGTGTTCAGCCCTTGAGCAACGTGTCAACGGCGCGGGACAAGGCGTTCCTGCCGGTTTTTCCCAGCGGCGCCACCAGATCCTTCGCTGTCTCCGCGAAGGTCACCCTCGACTCGCGGTAGATCGTCTCACCCGCCCGCGCGATGGCCACAAGGCTGACCCGCGCATCACGGGCGCCCGCCTCCTTGCTGACCAGCCCGATCTTTTCCATCGGATTGAGCAGGCGCGTGACGCCGGACGGCGTCAGGCCGACGGCCTCCGCCAGATCGATCCGGCGCAGCCTTTTCCCGGGCGCGCGGTCCAGCTCGCGCAAGACCAGGTATTCGGTCACGCTGATGCCGTGCGCCGAAAGGCTCGCCGTCAGCGCTTTGTGGACTTTTGCCTGCAGATTCGTAAGCTTGATGAGAAGGTCGGCTTCCCCGGAAGTGGCCATTGAGTCGCACCCTGGAACTATTTGATCAATCAAGTATACGGTATATTATTTGCGTAGTCAACAATATGGCAAGTTCTTCTGGCTGCGCGAAAAGGATTGTCGATGGCCCTGCGGAAACAACCAATCAACGGTCTCCTCCTGTTCCTGAGTGTGTTCGCGGGCCGCGTATCAGACCCCGGCCCTGCCTACGTGCCGGTTTAAACGTTTTGCCCTCGCCGGACATCTAAACTTACGTGAAATACATGGCAGCGACAGACTCGGATATGACCCCGCCGATCGAGGAGACCGATGGATCGGCCTCGGCCGAAAGCCGCCTCGTGGCCCGGGCACGTGCGGGTGACGCCCAAGCCTTCGAACGGCTCTACCGCCGCCATGCCGGACGGATCCACGCCACGTGCAGGCGTCTTGCGGGAAACGCGACCGACGCGGAGGAGTTCACTCAGAAGGCGTTCGTTCAGGCCTGGGAATCGCTGCCCGGCTTCCGGGCCGAAAGCGGTTTCGGCACCTGGCTGCACCGCATTGCCGTCAACGTCGTCCTCACCCACAGGCGCCGGGCGCTGCGCGAAGCCGAAAAGCTGCGGCTCGCCAATAACGACGCGCGATTCGCCTCCGGCGGCAACGACCCGGACGGCGGAATGGACCTCGAACGGGCCGTGGCGGCATTGCCCGACGGCGCCCGCGAGGTCTTCGTGCTGCACGACGTGGAAGGCTACCGGCACGAGGAGATCGCAGCGCTCGCGGGCATCGCCGTGGGCACCTCGAGGGCGCAGTTGCACCGGGCGCGAAGCCTGTTGCGGGAGAGATTGAGCCTATGAACGACCGACTGGAAGACCTCGTCAAGCGCCTGCCCCGGCACTTTGAACCGGAGCGGGACCTGTGGCCGGGGATCGCGGCGCAGCTGCGGCCGCGGCGGCGCGGTACGCGGCGACCGGGACTCTACCGGTTCGCCGCCGGGCTGGCTGCCGTCGCCCTAGCGCTCGGCGGCTACTTCGTGTTGCGCCCGGCGGCCCCGCCTGCCCGGAACAGCGGGACCGCCACCCAATCGCAGGCCGCCCCCGATCCCGAGGCCGTCATATCCCGCAACCTCGAGGTCGTGAATAGCGATATCGCGAGGATCACCGCCGCCTTGCAGCGCGATCCCGACAATCCGGTCCTCTACCACTTTCTCGATGAGGCGTATCGGCACCAGAACCGCCTCATGCTGGAACGAACGAAGTTAACCCTTTCAAGGAGCAATACGTCATGAAAACCCCGTATCCCATCATCCTCCTGATCGGCCTGATGCTTGCGGCCGCACCGGCGTTCGCCGCCAAGAAGGTGGACATTTCACGCGCTGCCAGCGCCGACGCCACCGTCCAGCTCGAAAACCTGGCCGGGAGCGTCAAGATCGTCGGCTGGAGCAAGCACTCCGTGCAGGTGACGGGCACACTCTCAAATTCCGAGGAGAGCCTGGAAGTCAATGGCGACAAGGACAATCTCGAGATCAAGGTGGTCTACCCCGATTCGAATATCGATCATGCGGGGGCGAACCTCGTGGTGCACGCCCCTCGAAATGCCGTCATCCAGGCCACGACTGTCAGCGCGGACATTTCCGCCACCGGCCTCACCGGCACACTGCGCCTGAAGAGCGTCTCCGGCGCGGTCGACGTGGCATGCAAATCCGCTGACATAAGCGCCCAATCGGTCAGTGGGCGAGTCGAGGTGAATGGCTCCGCCGCCGACGCCCACGTCGAGATAGATTCGGTGAGCGGCAATGCGCACGCGTCCAACGTGACGGGAGAACTGAGGGCGCAGTCGGTAAGCGGCGACGTGAGCGTGAACGGTGGGCGGCTCAGCCGCGCGACCTTGAACACCACTTCGGGGCGGTCGGAATTCAAGGCATCCCTACTCGCCAAAGGCAACTACAAGTTCAATACCGTCTCCGGGAAGATCGTCATTGATCTGCCGAGCAAGCCGGACGCCGAGTTCGACATCACGACATTCGCCGGTTCGATCCACAACAACTTCGGGCCGAAGCCGGAAAAGGCCAGCCAATACACCTCCAGCATGAAGCTGCATTTCACCAGCGGCAAGGGTGGTGCCTACGTCAGCGCCAACAGCATGGGGGGCGAAATCGTCCTCAAGGCCGGCTCCTGACCCGCATTCCTCGATCATTGAATTAATGGACACGCAGAACAGAGCAACGATCGAGCCACAATCAGCAGCCGGGCCTTGCGGAAAACGAGTTCGCACGTAAGGCCCGGCCCCATTTTTCTCGCCCAGCACCCGGAGGCGCAGCCTGCTCCGGGCCGGAAAGCCCGGAATGACGCCGAGGACCGGCGCCCCGGACCCTTTTCTACCTCTATTCGCGCTCCATCAACGAAACACGACGGTAACCGGTTCCCGCGCAAGAGCGCTGGATATGCAATTCGTAGGGGGTTGCGCTGGAAACCGAGAACCACCCTCGAAAAAAAAGGGGCGGCCGAAGCCACCCCAAAGAGCTCCTGTAGGAAGGAGCGAGGGAAACTGATCTCAAATACGGCGGCGCCGGATTGCCGCTGCCAAGCCCAGCAGGGCAACCAGGGTCAGCCACCCCAGGCTGCCGCCGCCACTCTGGCCGTTGCCGCCGCCCGTGGTCTTCAACGTTCCCACGGCACCGGCAAAGACCAGGGCGTTCTTGCCCGCATAATTGCTGTCCTGCGGCTCGCGGCCCGTCGCCGTAAACGTCGTCTCGTAGGCCCCCTTCGCACCGGATTTGAGCATCACCGCAAGATCCTTCTCCTGGCCCTGGGCAAGGTCGCCCATATCGCACGAGACCGTCCCGCTGGACTCGGTGCAACCGGGGCCGTTCACATAGCTCATGCCTGCCGGCATCGCAAAGGCCAACACCACCTGCGTCGCCCCACCGTCGCCCTGCACCACATCGTTCTTCACCGCAATGTTCAAGGTAAAGGCGCTATCGGGCGCAACCGGATTCGGACTGGCCGTCACCCGCGTGACCAGCGCCACCGGCTGGGGCATCCACGTTACCGTCAGCGGTATGATCCTCGGCCCGTAGGGCGTGGTACTGGGCATCAGAAGATAGGCGCTGGAGGTCGTATACTTCTTTTGCCCGGTCCCGTCGAAAGTCAACTGCACCGTTGCCGCATTCCCTGCGCCTACCGTGCCGGTCGCCGGTGACATCGTCAGCCAGGGTATCGGCTTGATCGTGCACACGTCGTAGCCCGGCAGCTCTTCGCCGGTAGCTCCTGCTGTGCGATCACCACCCACCATGTAGAAGCCGCAGGCGCTGCCCATACGGTAGTCGGCAACCAACGCATTCGGCAAGGTGCTCCAGGTATTGCTGCCCACGTCGTAGGAGAAACCCTGGTTAGTCACGTAAGCTGAATGGCACGTCACGCCGTCCTGCAGCAAGAGCTGGCCGCTGGCGGATGCGGTTGCCGCTCCACCCCACCAGTCGTTACATCCATATGCATTGATTGGCAGCGATGCGATCGCCGACCAGCTATCTGAACCCGGATCGTAGGCGTAGCCATCGGAAAAGGTGGTAAAGACACCCGCATCGCCGCCCGCGCAATAGATTCTTCCCAGAATCTCGCCGCAGCCCTCCCACGCCTCGTTGTGCGGATAGTCAGCCGCCGCACTCCACGAATCGGTGGCGGGATCGTAGACTTCGACGGCAGAAGTACCCAGACAGAACGGGCTGGTGCCGCAACCGCCGATCACGTAAAGACGATCGTTGAGGACCGCCACGCCCGGCGCCCCTTCCTGTTCGACCGGATCGCTGGCCCCGGTGCTCCAGGTATTGCTCGACGGGTCGTAGATATAGAGCGCCTGGGATCCGACGCCCGATGGCCCCCAACCCGCGGTCAGGTAGACCTTCCCATTGATGACACCGGCCACGGCGTTGGCGAGCGGTACCGGCAAGGGTGCAATGGCCGACCAACTGTCGGTTCCGGGATTGTAGACGTAGCTCGCGGCCAGGCGCACCGTGCCGCTGAATCCGCCGAACGAGTAGACGAGACCCGTGCTTTCGTCGGTGGTCATTGTATTGGTTACAATCGGCACGGGGTAGTCGCTAATTGACTTCCAAGCGGTACCCGCGGCAGCCCCGAGCGCCCCATTGGGCGTGGAACAGTCGGAAGTCGCACCCTGCAGCACTGCCATACTCGCCGGCGACAATGGGGTGGCGCAGTGGATCCCGATCAACGGAGCACTGGCGCCGGTCCCCGTAGCAGGCGGAGGCGTATCTACCGGCTGGACGTTGAAGCGCGCCGGGGACGAGCCCGTATTGGTGATCGTCAGGTTCTTCTGCGCCTGGGAACCCACCATCACCTGAACGTTGAGCGCCGTCGGACTGGCGGAGATCCGGCCCGCATCGAGCGCGAAATTCTCCTGAACAACGCCGTTATCGGGCAGCGTGAAGGACTTGGAAGAATTCGTGTAGTTGATCCTGGATGCGGTCACCGTGCGCGCACCCGCAGGCGAAAACAGGAGGTAGAACCCCTTTGGAAGGTTCGGATCGGCGGGGTTTGTAATCGTATTTGCCTGCGCGCCCTTGTCGTCGGTGACCGACGCGTCGACCAGGCCCTGCCCCGTGTTGGCATCCGAAACCGCTCCCATTACGAGACCGCCGGGAATCGCCTCGCAACTACCGACCAGGACGTTGTCGACCTGCGCGTACCAGTCCCAGGAAGAAGAATCCGTATCGTAATAACGCCAACGAAGCTGGAAACTCGTTGCCCCGCCGAGGTAGGGTCCGAGTTGCACCGACACGTCGCACCCCGGAGCGGCGTTAAGCGTACCGCAATTGTAGGCGGCACTGTTCCAACTCAAAATGTTGGTCCATGTGCTGCCGCCATCCACACTGATGCCCAGATCCAGGGAACTCTGGGTATAGAACTGGTAATTCGCCGTGTAGGTCAACTTGGGATCGGGCCCGGATGCGGAAATCTGAATTACCGGACTGATGAGCTGGGTGTCATAAGGCCCACAGCCGTGTTTGCGGCGGCGCCTACCGCATCCCGCACTGGAGCTTGCTTCGGCCGCGGTGCCGGTCCCGTTGGTGTAGTTGCCGTCGCCATAGCCGGTATTCAGCTGCCAGACGGTGAGCCCGTTATTCACGGGCGTGTTCACCGTCCACCCGGTGGGCGGGAACGTGGCGCCGTTGAAGTCTTCGCCCAATCCCTGCGAGTAGGAATAGCCGGGCGCCGTACAGGCAGTGAGTACCTTCAGGGCAAAGTCCTGCGTGACAGAACCATTGAAGTTGACGGTCGCCGAACCATTTTGATAGCCGTCAAGGAAAGCTTGCACGGCGATCGAATAAGTATAACCTTCGGGCAACTTTACGGTATATGCACCGGTTGTCGGATCGGTCCATATGTCGGCGACTTGGCCAAAACCCGCAGCCGATATCTTGATTTCCGCATACAGTCCGTAACCGTGGCCGGAACCATCGGTAACATGCCCGGAAAGCGACGCCGTAGCTTTTGGCTGAAGCAGAAAATCCTGCGTGACGGTCTGCCCATCGGTGACGCTGATCGGCTGCGACTGGGCGTCATAACCGAATTCGGTAACGCTCGCCGTGTAGGAGCCGGCCGGCAGAAGTATCGCGTAAGTACCATCACTTCCCGTATGCCGGACGGCATTCCCGGGAGAAAAAGTAATCGTAGCGTCGGCGATCGGCTTGCCGGTGGAGGCGTTCGTGATCGTACCTTTTACAGCCCCTTCGGGTCCCTGTATCCCGATATGGGACAGAAAACTCGTGGCGCGCGGACTGCCCCAGCCCGTAGGATGATCCCAACCCACGCCGGCACTGAATGCGCCATTGCTCCCGGTCGTCACGTCGCGGAAATCCGTCGCATAATTGCCGGCATTGACGTCGTTGTAAATCAGCGAGTTCGACTGGCCCAAGGAGGCTCCGCCGGGTTGCTGCGAATCGCCGATGGCGAACAGGGCCGCAAAGATCGGGGCCACCGCACTCGTGCCGTAAACGCTTTCAAACCCGCGCCCGGCTATATACATGACGTAGGGGTGCAGCGAACCCGCATTCAACGCCATGTCGGAGTTCATGCGATATCCGCTGCTGGGAACGCCCTGGCCGGTCTGCCAGGACGGCTGCGCGAACAATTGGCTGATGGCACCTCCGGTTCCGCTCCATGCAGTCTCACTTCCATAGGTGCCGCTCAAATTCGAAACCGAAAGCTCCGTGCCGTTGGCGGCCGTAATGTACACGCTGGAGGAAGGATAGTCGGCGTTATCGTTGCCGCTCGGAGCGCCGTCGCTCGAGCCGTGATCGCCGGCCGCCGCAAACATCGAAATGCCCTCGGCTGCGCCCTGGGCGAAAATCTGTTCATCCGTCAGGAACTGGGCCGGATCGGCGGACTCGTAAATTCCCCAGCTCGTAGTCATTACCTGCGAGGTGTCATCGTCGACGACCTTGTTATAAGCATCCGTAAACGTCGCAGGGGCCGCGGTGGCTCCCACATAGACGTTTTGGGTAATCCCCGGGGCCATGGCGCCGCTGTATTCCATGTCGAGCAGCGTTTCGATCATGCCGACGGTCGAGTTTTGATCGCCGTCCACCTGGATCACGTTCACCGTATGGTCCGGCAATCCGTAAGCGCTCCAGAAGGTACTGGCCGACGTGTCGGAGGCCAAACCGGAACTCTCGGCCGTCACGATGGCTACGGAAACCCCGGCGCCATTACTGGGATTGGTTATGCTGGGCCAATCATAGGCCGTCGCGATCTGGGCGGGATTGAAGTGCGCCGTCGAGGCCGGAGGCGCGGAAGTCAGCGGAGCGCTTTGCCCCCGGACCTCAAGCGGCTCCACGTGAAAGTGCGGACGCATCAAAAGCGAATTATTCAGACCCAGCACATTCTGCACGATTCCCGAAAGCGACTGCGGAATCTGCGGGCGGTCCGTCGTGCTGAAAAAACTACGTCCATCCAAAGTATAGTCGTTTATTCCCAGCTTGAAAGCCTGCTCATAGACTCCGGTCTCGGCTTCCGTATGAATGAGCATCCGGTTCCGCGTGACGCCCAGAACTTGAATGCCGTGCTGTTTTAGAAATGATTCGACGGCATCCACTTCCTCTGTTGTCGGACCATATCGCCTCGTGAATTCCTGCGGTGTCAGGAAATGATGGTACTCGGGACTCTGCGGATACTGCACGTCCTGCAGAAAGGCCTTCAGCCGGCCGGTGCCGTGTAATTTAAGCCCGATGGTCAATCTGATGACCGAGGATTTGGAGTGCGGGCCGACCAATGTCGCCTTCCGCTTGAGTAATTGCACGTTCGTTTGAGCCGGCATCGTCACAAGCGATGCGGGCTGTTCGGCGACCCCGGACCCTGGATAAAGAACCGGATTCGCAGCATGCGCGGCAGCGGCCAGGCCCACACAGGCGATACCTGTCGCGATCACGGCAAGCAACCGCCGCGACCACCACGCCGTTTCGGATGTCAACACCTCGCGGCAACGCGCTATGCGCCTCGTCATTCCGTCTCCTCCCAAGTCGCGATGTCCCCTACGCAGGCCAAGCAGGACCAAGCCCAACAAGGCCGCAAGCGTCAACCCGCCCAGGCCGCCGCCGCCACTCTGGCCGTTACCACCGCCCGTGGTCTTCAGCGTTTCCACGGCACCGGCAAAAACCAGGGCGTTCTTGCCCGCATAATTGCTGTCCTGCGGCTCGAGACCCGTCGCCGTAAAGGTCGTCTCGTAGGCCCCCTTCGCACCGGATTTGAGCACCACGGCGAGGTCCTTCTCCTGGCCCTGGGCAATGTCGCCCATATCGCACGAGACCGTCCCGCTGGAGTCGGTACATCCGGGGCCATTCACATAGCTCATGCCTGCCGGCATCGCAAAGGCCAACACCACCTGCGTCGCGCCACCGTCGCCCTGCACCACATCGTTCTTAACCGCAATGTTCAACGTAAAGGCGCTATCGGGCGGCACCGGATTCGGATTGGCCATCACCCGCGTGACCAACGCCACCGGCTGGGGCAACCACGTTACCGTCAACGGTACGATTTTCGGTCCGTAGGGCGTAGTACTGGGCATCAGCAGATATCCCTGGGAACTCGTAAACGCCGTTTGCCCCGCCCCGTCGAATGTCAACTGCACCGTTGCCGCATTTCCTGCGCCTACCGTACCGGTCGCCGGCGACATCGTCAGCCAGGGTATCGGCTTGATCGTGCACACGTCGTAGCCCGGCAATTCCTCGGCGCTCGAAACTCCGTTAGTCGGCATGCCGCCGACCATGTAGAAACCGCAGGTGCTGCCCATACGGTAGTCGGCAACCAACGCGTTCGGCAAAGCGCTCCAGGTGTTGCTGCCCACGTCGTAGGAGAAGCCCTGATTGGTGATTGCGGCGACGCCACACGTAACGCCGCCCTGCAGCAAGAGCTGGCCGCTGGCGGACGCCATTGCCGCCCCGCCCCACCATGTCGAACAGCCGCCCGCATTCACCGGTAACGGCGCGATGGCCGACCAGGCGTTCGAGCCCGGATCATACGCGTAACCGTCATTAAAGATGGCATCACCGCCATATCCGCCGGCACAGTAGATCTTGCCCTCGGTTGCACCGCAACCCTGCCAGGCGATGGGATGCGGATAGCTTGCCACCATGCTCCAACTATTGTTCGCGGGATCGTACGTCTCGACCGACGGAGTGCCTACACAGTCGGCCGGGTTATAGCAGCCGCCGATCACGTACAGCCGATTGTCGAGCGCCATTGCACTCGCACCACCGCCCCGTAGCTCGGGGTCGCTCGCCCCGCTGCTCCAGGTATCGTTCGCCGGATTGTAGATATAGAGCGCCTGCGAATCGCCGCCCGACGCATCCCAGCCGGCCGTGACGTAGACCTTGCCGTTGATGGCCACCGCCACGGGACGCTGTAGCGCCGCCGGAAGCGCCGCGATTGGAGACCAACTCGTCGAAGCCGGATGATAGACGTAGCTCGCAGCCGTGACTGCGCCGTTGCTAATACCGCCGAAAGAGTAGACGAAGCCGGTGCTCTCGTCGGTCGTCATCGCATTATCCGCTATCGGGATTGGATAATCGGAAATCGAGCCCCAAGCGGTAGCTCCGTTCGCGGAGTCGGCGGCACCGTCCGGCGCGGAACAATCGGGCTCCGAACCGTGGGCCGCACTTTGCGGCGAGAGCGGCCCATTGCAATGAATGATGCTCAGCGGCGCGCCGGTGCCCGAGCCGGTAGCGGGCGGCGGCGAATCGACCGACACGATCTTGAAATGCGCGGGCACCGTTCCCGAATTGGTGACGGTGAGATCCTTCTGCGACTTGGTATTCACCATCAGCTGCAGTTTGAGGG
>JBJKSR010000199.1:0-13100 GCA_046703965.1 Gammaproteobacteria bacterium
GCCCTACAAACCCAGCTTGGCCTGTCAGTGCATCCGGCAGGCAAGACAGCGCTCGCCATGCGGGGCAAATCGCACTATTTGGAGCTTTCGGCTAAAAAAGCCCAGCTTTTTGGTAGTGCAGATGAAAAACTGCCGCTTTGGTTTAAAAAGCACGATTGGGGGCTAAGCGTTGATTGCAAGCTGAGCTCGTTCCTACCCCCTGAGCTAGGGTTGGTAGACCATGAGCACAAGAGCTTCACTGTCAAAATATCCTCTCCAGCCAGAGCGGTGATGGAATGCCTATATATGGCGCCTAAATCTCAGCCGCTTGTCGAAGTCTACGAACTGATGGAAGGGCTTAATAACCTGCGCCCGGCTAGTGTTCAAAAACTGCTGGAAGGTTGCAGTTCGGTCAAGGTTAAGCGTCTGTTCCTTTATATGGCCACAAAAGCCGGTCATGAGTGGCTGGACTACCTCAAATTAGACAAGGTGAATCTTGGATCTGGCAAGCGCGCCATCGTGCCCGATGGTGTTTATGCCTCCAAATACCAGATCACCGTGCCAAGGGAGCTGGAAGCACACATATGAACGAAACCTATAAAAAGCAAGTCGGCCTATTGCTAAGTGTGCTGCCGGAAGTCGCTAAAGAGACGTGCTTTGCCATGCATGGCGGTACAGCAATCAACCTGTTTGTGCGCGATATGCCTAGGCTCTCGGTTGATATTGATCTGACCTATGTGGAAATCAGCCCACGCGAAGAAGCGTTGGCCGCAATCAACGAAGGGCTGCTTCGCATAAAGGACAGAATAGAGGCGCAGCACCCTACAGCGCGGATTCAGCACAAAGCTAATACCTGCAAGCTTCAGCTTGATGAAGGCGGCGTACTCATCAAAATTGAGGTCAACATGGTGGGCAGAGGTTTGTTGGGTGCACCAGAGAGGCTGCCCTTATGCGGTGCGGCCCAAGAGGCGTTCAAAGCGTTTTGCGCCGTGACGCTGGTGCCGCGCCCCCAGCTATACGGCGGAAAGCTATGCGCGGCTCTTGATCGCCAGCACCCCAGAGACCTCTTTGATGTCAAATTGCTATTGGAAGATGAGGGGCTTAATGATGAGATCAGGCACGGGCTGGTTTATGGCTTGATTTGCTCTAATCGCCCCACCCACGAAATGCTTGATCCAAACTTGCTGGATCAGCGCGGCGCCTTTGCAAACCAGTTTGAAGGGATGAGCGTGCTGCCGTTCACCTATGAAAATTTTGAGCAGACAAGGCGGGTCGTTATTGAAACGGTTAGAAGAACGCTAATCGAGCAGGACAGGGCGTTCTTGCTTAGTTTCAATCAGCTGGAACCTGATTGGTCGATTTATGATTACCGGGATTTTCCGGCGGTGAAATGGAAACTGCTCAATCTGGCGCGGTTTAAAAAGGCAAAGCCGGATGCCTATACATAGCACCTGCACCTTTTGGAAAAGATCTTGGATCGCTGATTTGGAGCCACGCTGTTCTCAGATAGAACGGCCAACAGGAGGCAGACCATGTTTTCCGAGGTGCGGCCGCAGGTTGAGTTTAGAAACGAAGCTCAACAGCATACCTTGGAAACAAGTTGGTCTTCCTTAGCGGGTAACCGATCAGGCTAGACGAGGTTCTACCAGGGGAGTACCTCGCCGTTCTGGTGCCGGAAGCTGCCGGAATCTTCCAGTGTCAACTCGTTCATGCGCGCCAGCAGGCCGCGTACTGACTCGTCGGGGTCGATCATGCCCTGGTGGCCGGTCATGTCGGTACGCACGAAGCCGGGATGCAAAAGCGCCACGTTGATACCGCGGGGTTTGAGATCGACGGCCAGCGATTTCCCGGCTGCGTTCACGGCGGCCTTGGACATGCGATAGCCGTACCGACCCCCGGAGTCGTTGTCGGCGATCGACCCCATGCGGCTGGTAAGGATGCCGATCTTTCCACCCTCGGGCATCAGGTCCATCAGGGCTTGCGTGACCAGCAGCGGCGCAATCGCGTTGGTATCGAACTGCAGGTGGATCCGTTCCAGGGCGTCGGCGTCAATTTCGCCCAGCGACTCGTTGCTCAGCACGCCGGCCACGTTCATCAGGATGTCGATTTTCCTGCCGTCGAGCGCCTTGCGCAGCGCTTTCAGGTCCGCGGGCTCGCGCACATCGACCGAATCGACGATCTCAACGTCGAGGGCTTCCAGCTCGCTCGACCGTTTGCGGCAAACCGCGATGACGACGTCGCCGCAGGCCTTGCACTGGCGGCACAGCTCCAGGCCGATACCGCGATTGGCGCCGGTAACGAGAACGGTGGACATGGAAACCTCGGCAATGATGGATTTTGCATCAGGGTAGCAAATCGGGCTGATGAACGAAGCCGAACGGGCTGCCGGGGCTTTTCTGCTATATTCCAACGGGGCTCGCGCCCGTGGCCACATGAACAGACCCGCCGCCATACAAGGGGATTCCCGTGCAACGACCCACATCCGTCACCATCATTGCCTGGATCATGATCGCGATCTCCGGGATAGCCCTGATCATCAATACCGCAATGCTCAGGGATCCCATGGTCATCAAAATGATGGCCGAGAACCCCATGCCGATTCCGCTCCAGTATGTGTTCACCTACCTGGGGTTGAGCATCAGCATCGTCGCCGGATTTGCAATGCTCAAGGGGAAAAACTGGGGCCGGCTGCTTTATACCGTATGGGGCATCATCGGCTTCGCGGTCGGCATGGCAACCTCTCCAATGAGGATTGCCATGATCCCCGGAATGATCCTGTTCGTGATCGTCGTGGTATTCCTGTTCCTTCCAAAGGCCAATGCCTACTTCGCATCCGGCAAGAGCCTGGAAAATGCGCAAAGCGTTTAGCGTCGTACTCGAGGTCATTGCAGGATTCCTTTTCTACGCAGCCTGCCTGACGGTATTCGCGAGTGGATTGCCAATTGCGGGCAGGCTGGCGATTTTGTTGGCGTTTTCCATCCCCTTCGTGGGCGCAATGCTCTGTGGCCTGGCATTAACGCGGTTTGAGCACTGGAAACGCGACGCAGGCGTTGTAGTTGCCTCGGCATCGGCGCTTGCCCTGTTTGTCATCATCATGGTCGCTTCGATGTTCGCGACCAAAGAGTTCAAGGACGTCGTTACCCCGGACACCATTCAGTTTCTGAAGGATTACCACTACATGGCCGGAAGCATTGTCATGGTCGCCCTTGCCTCCCTGGGATTGATACTGGCTCTGTTCGACGAGGTTGCCTTCTGGAAAAACCGGAACAAGAAGGAGCAGATTGCCAGTTGACACGGGGGCTGGGGACGCCGAGGGCCAGGCCTTGCGTTTTGCCTATTGCGTTGGCGCAACAACGGTCACTGGGGACAACAACATTTTGGAAAGGCAAATTTCACTCGGACTTGGATTTCCTTCGCCGCGCAGGAGCCGCGCCGCTTGATATCCGGGGTTCCGGCCCCAATGATCATCGGAACTGAATAGATTTTTTCCGGCGGGGCCCCTGGACCGATGCTCTCTTTGTTGAAAATCCTCCGCTCCAGCGAATGGCGCCGGTGGCCGCGCTGGAAGAAGGCGCTCGGCATCGCGATCGTCGTCCTTGTCGTGCTGATGATTGCGTTCAACCCGGACATGATCGTATTCGCTGGCGTCTTCGACGTCTCGATCCTGGACGTTCTGATTACGTTTCTGGGTATTCAACTGTTGCTCTACAGCGACCAGATCAAGGCCTTCGCCACCGTGGCCTACGACAGGGTTTCCCGAATAGTCGCCAGTTCTAAAGATCGCCGCAAGGCGAAGTAACGGCATACGGAAGCCGGGAATGGAGTTGACTTTTCGGATACGGGCGGGCAATGCTGGCACGGTCATCGTTTCCCGGCGGCGGTCATGGCATCGAAATACGCGCGTGCGCTTTACGAGCCGGTCGACGTATACAAGCCCATCGGCGAGGCAATCGGCATCGTCGACGGGTCGCTCGTGTACATGAGCTATCCCGGACTGCCATTTCTGAATTTCCCGTTCCCGACGCGCATGACGGTCGTACGGCTCCGGAACGGCGACCTGTGGCTGCATTCGCCGACGGGCTACACGCCCGAACTCGCCGAAGCACTTGCCGGCCTGGGACGCGTGGGGCACCTCGTTTCGCCCAACCTGCTCCACTACGCCAATATCGCGGCATGGAAAGCGCATTTCCCGGGCGCCGTCGCCTGGGCCTCCCCCGGCGTGCGCAAGCGCGCGAAATCGCAGCGCATCGAGGTGACGTTCGACCGCGAGCTCGATCCGGGCGCGATTCCGGAGGCATGGAAAGCCGATCTCCGGCAGAGCGTCGTCCCCGGCAAGCTGATGGACGAATTCGTCTTCTTCCATGATGCATCGAAGACGCTCATCGTGACCGACACCATCCAGAACTTCGAACTCGACAAATTGCCGCAGCCCGCGCGCACGATCGTATGGGCGGCTCGCGCCTATGCGCCGCACGGTCAGATCCCGGCGGACTTGCGCCTCACGTTCCTTTTCAGTAAAAAGGAGATACGAGCGGCCGTGCGGGAAATGCTGTCCTGGCGGCCGGAACGAATCGTCCTCAGCCACGGCAAAAACATCGAGCACGATGCCGCGGACGCGATCAGGTTTGCGTTCCGCTTCGCGCTCTGAAAGTCATCAGGATCCCGATGTCGTAACTCGCCGGAGACCGGCCGGCGCGCAGTCGTGAACAGCGCCTAGCCGGACCCGCCCAGGCGTTCCCTGGAACCGAAGTACTCGCGGGTGAGCCTGACGATCACCGGGCTCAGCAGCACGAGGGCGATCAGGTTGGGAATGGCCATGAACGCGTTCAGCGTGTCGGCCAGCAACCAGATGAAGTCCAGGTGCGCAACGGCGCCGAGCGGTATCACCAGCGTCCAGAGGATCCGGAAAGGCAGCTCGGAGCGGGTACCGACCAGGAACTCCCAGCATTTTTCGCCGTAATAGGCCCATCCGAGCATGGTGGTAAAAGCGAACACGGCCAGCGAGGCCGCCACGAGGTATCCGCCGAAACCGGGCAGGGACACTTCAAACGCAGAGGACGTCAGGGCCGCGCCGCTCTGGCCGGTAGTCCAGACACCCGAGGCGATGATGGCGAGCCCCGTGAACGAGCATACGACCAACGTGTCGATGAACGTACCCAGCATTCCGATCAACCCGGAACGAACCGCGCTGTTGGTCGTACCGGCCGCTTGGGCGATGCCGGCCGTGCCAAGTCCGGCTTCGTTGGAGAAAATCCCCCGGGCGACGCCGAAGCGGATCGCGGCCCAGGTCGCGGCGCCGGCGAACCCGCCGGTTGCGGCCGTCGGCGTAAACGCCTGCTTGAAGACCAGCACGATCGCCTCGGGAATGTGAACCGCGTTGACGCACAGCACGACGGCCGCAAAGAGCATGTACGCAATGCACATGAAAGGCACCAGCGACTGGGCCACACGGCCGATGCGCCGGATGCCGCCCAGCACGACCAGCCCGACGAGCGCCATGACGATCAGTCCGGACACCCATTCCGGGACGCCGAACGAGGCCTGGAGCACATCCGCAACGGCATTGGCCTGCACCGAATTGCCGATACCGAAGCCGGCAAATCCTCCGAACAGGGCGAACGCCACGCCGAGCCAGGCCCACTTCCGGCCGAGACCGTTCCTGATCGCATACATGGGGCCGCCGACATGGTCGCCCTTGTCGTCGCGCTTGCGGTAATGGACCGCCACCAGCACCTCGGAATACTTGGTCGCCATGCCGACCAGCGCCGTACACCACATCCAGAACAGCGCGCCCGGGCCGCCGAGGGCGATCGCGGTCGCCACGCCGACGATGTTGCCGGTTCCGACGGTTGCGGCCAGAGCCGTCATCAGCGCTGCGAAAGGGCTGATCTCGCCCTCCTCCCCGGGGCCGGCGCGACGCCCCTTCCAGAGCAGCTTGAAACCGTAGGCAATGCGCTGCAACGGCATGACCCGCAGAATGAATTGCAGGTACAGGCCTGTGCCGAGGATGACGACGATCATCGGCACGCCCCAGACAAGGCCGTTGGCCGTGTTTACGAGGTCGTTGATGAATTTCATGAGGCTCCCCTTCCCGTAATCGGCAGCCGGCGTTCCAGGCCCTGCAGCTGCCGCCTCGAGCGGGGAACCTGCCTGCAGGATATGAGGCCTCGCAGGGATTATGCGCCTTCGGTCCGGGTTCCGCCAGCGAAACCGCCCGGTACGCCGGGTGGCCCGGCACGGCATGACGGCCGCACATCGGAGCCCGTCGTGCACCGGAGCGTGATCGTGCCGCCCCCCGGGGGGACCTCCGGTGAGAAAAAGCGGGCAACAGGTTATCCTTTCACCGATCGCCGCCCGAACGGGGAAGCCAGTGATTGCCAACGCCAAATACGTGCATACGAACCTCGTTGCACACGACTGGCGGGCGCTTGCGCGATTCTACCGGGAGGTCTTCGGTTGCGTCGCCGTGCCCCCCGAACGCGACTACTCCGGCCCCGGCCTGGAACAGGGCACCGGAATCCCCGGCGCCCGCCTGCGAGGCGTGCACCTGAGGCTACCGGGATACGGCGTGGACGGCCCGACACTGGAAATCTTCCAATACGCCGAATTTGCCGAAACCGGCGAAAAGGCGGTCAACCGTCCCGGCTTCGGCCACATCGCCTTCGGCGTCGACGACGTCGAGAAAGCGCGGAGCGAGGTGCTCGCGCAGGGCGGCACCGCCGTCGGCGAAATCGTGACCCTCAGCCCCGCGCCCGGCAAGACCGTCACCTGGTGCTATGTCCGGGATCCGGAGGGCAACATTGTCGAACTCCAATCTTGGACATAACGGACATGGCAAGGGTGCAGCCCGCGGCGAAGAGGGGTAAATTAATGCCGGGGGACCTATCGAGAGACCGTTGAACGGGAAGATTCCGTCTTCCGGGGCCGGGAGAAGATCATGAGAATGCTGTTACGTGCCCCCCGCGGCGCAGTCAAGGCGGGGATGCTGCTTCTGCTGTTGGGCGGACCCATCGTGTTCGCACAAACCATCCAGGAGCATGTTCACCGAATGTCCCATACGGTGATGCCCTTCGACATGTCGAAGACGATCCACATCTTCAAGATGACCGAGACCGGCGGCGTCGAGAAGGTCCTGGCGAGAGATCCGCGCGAAACCCGACAGATCGCGCTAATCCGGCAACACCTGAAACTCGAGTCGAAAAAGTTTCAGCACGGCGACTATTCCGACCCGGCCAGGCTGCATGGCAAGGACATGCCGGGGCTCAAGGAACTGCAGGCCGGCGCCGCGCACATCGAGATCACCTACTCGGAGCTGCCCGCGGGCGCCCAGATCACCTTCAAAACCCGAAGCCTGCGCTTACTGACCGCCATCCATCGATGGTTTGGGGCCCAGCTCTCGGAGCACGGAGCCGATGCCAGGCCCGAGTGAAAAGGAGACACGACAGACAGTGCGGGAAACGCTGTCCCGTCAGCCCGACCGCATTGCGCGGCACCCCGTAAAAAGCCCGGGGGACGATGCGCCCACGGCACTTGCCTTCACCTTCCGCTCCACGCCCTGGCATATGCGGATAGCCGGACAGCCGGCGTTCGCATGAACATCAGACAGGCAACCCCCGCCGATTCAAAGCGCATAAGCGAACTGGTATCCGGACTGGCGGAGAAATATATCGCACATGAGTTCACGCAGGCCGGCGCCGAAACGTTGCTGCGCTCGATGCAGCCGGATGCCGTAGAAAAATGCATCCAGGCCGGCTACGAATATCATGTGGCGGAAATGGACGGCCGGCTGGTGGGCGTCGTTGCCGTAAGGGACAACAGCCATCTCTATCACTTGTTCGTGGACGAGGCCCACCAGAAACAGGGAATAGCAACGGCACTGTGGCGGGTTGCCCTGGAGTCCTGCCTGTCGAAGGGCAACCCGGGTACGTTTACCGTCAATTCCTCAAGGCACGCGCGGACCGTATACGAAAAGCTCGGATTCAGGGCCCAGTCCGCAGCACGAGAAAAGCGCGGCGTCGTCTCCATCCCCATGAAACTGACGATCCGGCCCCGACGATGACGGCGGCTTGTCGCTTGGGCGCAAAACCGAAAGATCGAGGCAAGCGAGACGTGCCAACGTGGAGAACGCGGAACCGTCATGAACCACGCAACGAATAGCCCGCCCCATGCGATCCACGGCGTATGCCATTGCGGGAACACGTCGTTCGTCATTCACACGCGAATATCGCCGGAGGACATCCGAGAGCGCGCCTGCGATTGCAGCTTTTGCCGAATGCATGCGGCCCTGAACTGGTCCGACCCCGACGGCGCGGCCATCATTCAAATTCTGGACGAGCGACACCTGCAGAAATACCGCTTTGCGTTGCGGACCGCGGACTTCTATGTCTGCACCACCTGCGGCGCCTACCTCGGCGCGGTCCTTGCCGACGATACCGGGACGTGGCGACCTTGAACCTGAGGCTGACCCCGATCCGTGTCGGCGAAGACGTTGCAAGCTACGGGGCGGAGGGCAGAGACGACCGGTTCGAACGACGAAAGCGCGTATGGACGCCAACCGAGATACGGGTCGGCGCCGCGACATGAATTCCTGCCACCCCGGCTTCCCCGCCTACGCTGCCCGGGTCCGTATCCGCCGCCAGAAGTTGCCTACGGCGAACCAGGGGATGTCGCGGTAGGAGTCCGCCACCACCCAGCCCGACATCGTCAGCGTCCATGAGATAACGAACTCGGACCAATCCCGCGCAATTACGTGCCCGCCCATCACTCTCGCCAACCAGACCAGCAGCGTGAACACGCCCATCTGCACCGCCGCGAGCGCGGCTGCCAGGCGGGCGTATGCACCGATGAGCACCGCCACGCCGGCCGCGATATAGGTACAGCCGAAGAAGTAGGCCCAGAACAGATGCGCCGGCAGCCAGCCCGGCACCAGCGGCGTGGTTAAATTGGCATAGACGAAATGGCTTGCGCCGAAGAAAATCAAGGACACGCCGTAGAGTATTCTCGCGATGCGCAGGCCCCTGTCTCCGGTGGCGAATTTGAGCCACTGCCTGTCCCGGTCGGTCGCGAACCAGACATACAACACCCAGGCCCCCGCAATGAACACCGCGGTCTCGACGCAGCCGTACCAGGCGCCCAACACGGCGGGCGCGGGGAAGACGTCGCGCAATCGCATCAGCAGAAACCAAAGCACGAAATAAGCGAGCAGCACGCGGGCGGCGACCGGGGCCCAACGCGCCCGGAACAGGCCCATGCCGCACACCAGGGAGACGGCCGCGCAGAGATAGACCAGCACTTCCCGGGCGGGCAGGTCCCTGGGCACGGCGTGCCATACGGGGGCGAAATTACCCGTGACCAGGCCCAGGATCCCAAGGGCGATCATGGTCGCCGCAAAGACCGCGTGGCCTACGCTGGCGATACGCATCCTTCCGCCCTCCGTTGCTGTTCGGCTTATCGGCTCCCGGCGCGCCCTGTATACCAGATTCCGCACCGGGACGGAAGCGGCGTTCCGGGGGATCGAAGCGCCGACCCCGGCCCGGCTCCCTCCTGCGGAACCGCCGCTCGAGCGGGGCTCCTTCGACCCTTGATCTCGGGGGCGCCAGTGCCTATGCTTGAAATCATTCCGACACGGCTGCGCCGATGACCGACGGCGAAGACGCTCTTCCGGCTCCCTTCTCCCCCGCGGCCGTGCTGCGTGAAGCCGCGTCGCGGTATGCCGTTTACGGCGTCCTGATTGCCGCGTGCGCGCTGGTCATCGCCACCGTGCTGGTAGCCTGGCTCAGCAAGGGCGCGGTCACTATCGGGACCATCGCGGATGCTCAGCGCGACAACATCGCCCTGTGGTGCATGGACGCCATGCCGTTCATATTCGCCCTGTGGGGCCAGTACGCCAGCTCGCGCATGGCCCGCGAGGCGCAGGGGATCATCAGCGACCGCACCCGCCTTTTTACCGAGGCGCTGGAGGAAGCCCGGCACACGAACCAGGCGAAGACGGACTTCTTCGCCCGCATCAGCCACGAGCTGCGCACTCCGCTCATCGCCATCGTGGGCATGGCGGACTTGCTCGTCGAACCCGCCTCGCCGGAGGAAGCACGCTGGCACGCCCAGACCGTGCGCGACTCGGCCCAGAACCTGTTGACGCTGATCAACGACATCCTCGACATCGCCAAGATCGAGGCCGGGCGAATGGAACTGGAGGAGATCGAGTTCGACCTGCGCGACTGCGTGCGCGGCGCGATCACCCTGCTCCACGCCCAGGCCGTGCGCAAGGGCCTGAAGCTGACCAGCCTGGTGGCCCCGGAAATCCCGGCACGTGCGGTGGGCGATCCGGGCCGGTTGCGGCAGGTCATCATCAACCTCGTCGGCAACGCGATCAAGTACACGAACGAGGGCGAGGTGGTGTTCACGCTCAGCCGCAGCGGCCCGCCCGATGCGGCCGGGCTGGCGCTGCGCATGGAGGTGGCCGATACCGGCATCGGCATCCCGCCCGCCGCACAGCGCGACCTGTTCCAGCCCTATCGCCAGGCGGGCACGGGCGCCGCGCGGCACGGCGGCACCGGCCTCGGGCTGGCGATCACGCGCGAGCTGGTGGAGTCGATGCACGGCGAGATCGGCGTCGAAAGCGAGGTCGGCAAGGGCAGCACGTTCTGGTGCACGCTGCAGTTGCAGCGTGCTACCCAGCCGCGTGCGCTGCCGGCGGGCGAGGACGGCGGACTCGTCGGCCGGCGCGTGCTGCTTGCGGACCCCGGCGAGCAGTCCCGCCAGGCGCTGGCGGACCAACTCCGCGCCATGGGCATGCGGGTGGAGGCCGTCGTGGACAGTGACGATGCCATCGCGGCCGTAGAGTTTGCCGCCGAGAAAAAGCGCCCGTTCGACGTTATCGTGCTCGACATGTTCCTTACCGAACTGAGCGGCGAGGAACTGGGCCAGCGCCTCCTCGCCGATCCGCAGGCGGAAGGCGCCCTGGTGGCCATGATCACCAACGCCGGGGCCCGCGGCGACGTCGAGCGCATGGCCCGTGAAGGCTTCTCCGCCTACCTGACCCGCCCCCTCGAGCCGGAAGACCTCAAGCCGCTGTTCCAGCGGATACTCGCCCTGCGCAAGCTCAGTGCGGAGGACCGGCGCCGCACGGGCGTGGTTACCCGCCACACGCCACGCGGATCCAGGCCCGCGGACGGGCGGCAAAAGCGCGTGCTCCTGGTCGAGGACAGCGAAGCCGGACGCGCCGTCAGCCTGCGCCAACTCGCCGGGCTCGGCCTCGCCGCGGACGTCGCGGTGACCGGCGAGGAGGCATTGGAAGCCGCGGGGCGTACACGCTACGGGTGCATTCTCCTGGACCTGCAATTGCCCGACATGAGCGGAACGCAGGTGCTGCGCCGTCTGCGCGAAAGCGCCGGCTCCAGCGAGAAACTGCCCGTGGTCATCACGACGGCCGGCGCCACCGATGCAGAACACAGGCAATGCCGCGAGCTCGGCGCGAACAGGATACTCACCAAGCCAATTGACAGCTACGAGCTGCGCACGGTACTGGCGCAATGGCTCGATCTCGAACCGGCGGCCACGGGTGACCACGGGCAGGCCGAAGGCGACGCCGGACCGGCCGCCGCCGACCCGGCCCTCGTCGCCGTCTTCCTGCGTGAGTCAGATCGCCGGATGACCGGAATACGCGGCGCACCCCGGGACGAGGAGGGCCTGCGCCAGATCGTCCGTGAGGCCCACACGCTGGGCAGCACGAGCCGGTACGTGGGCGACACGGAGACTGCTCGCGCGGCCAAGCGCGTGGAAGGCCTCGCCCGGGAGGGTGCGTCCCAGGACCTGGAGCCGGCGATCAAAGACCTCTTCCTGGCCTACGGCAAGCTGCGCAAGCGGCTGCGCGGGCAGGTGGCCGGACCCGGACCCGGCGGAAAGGATGAGCCGGGCCCGGAAAGCGAAGGCGAATGAGGCCCGGCCCCGCGCCCGCTGCCTTATGCAGCGGGATGCGGCAGCCCTGTCCGACGGCCGCCGGCGAATGCATCGACCTACCGCTTGCAGCGGCGCCCCGGGACGGCGGGCTCGGCCGCTCTGTTCAGGGCCAGCGGAACAGGTCCGCGTAATCGGCGCCGGTGCGGGCGCAGGCCCGCCACGCGAGGCCGCCCTCGGCCATCGCGTCGCGAATGCTCGGCGCGATGAGCTGCAACGACCGCGCGGCGGTGCGATCGCGCAACCGCTCCAGGGGCGACCGCCCCATGAGGTCGAGCGCCCAACCGGGCAGAAGCGCGGCCCCCGCGCCGAGGAACAGGCCGCGGCCGAGCCCGGACAGCGGAATCGGCAGGCGGATGGCGTTCAGTACCGCGACCACCTCGCGGGTGCGCTCGTCATAGGCGAGCTGGTGGCGGATTTCCCGGAAGTAGGCGTCGAGTTCCGTCATCGATGTGGGTGCGTCGCGGGCGCCGAGGGCTTCGGCGACGCGGGCGCTCTCGCGCAGGTAGCGATCCTGCATGTCAAGCGGAATGCCGCGGTGGCAGTACGTCCGGTAGCCCTGCAGGTAGCACCAGGCCTGGGTGCAGTGGACCCAGTTCAGAAGATGCGGGTCCTCGGCGCTGTAGGGTCGTCCGTCCGGGGCGGTGCCGCGCACCGTGCGGTGAATGGCGCGCACGCGCTGGATGGCCTGCTCCGCCGGGGCGCGTGGCGCGTAAGTGGTGCGGGCGACGAAGGCGGTGGTACCCCGCAGCCGGGCCAGCGTGTCATGGCGGAAATCGGAATGGTCCCATACGCCGGCGAGTGCCAGCGGATGCAGGGCCTGCATCATGAGCGCACCGAGCCCGCCCGCCATCATGCTCGGGAAATCGGCATGAATTTTCCAGGTCACGGTGTCCGGCCCGAACAGGCCCGGATCGCCGCGCGGGGTATCGTAATCGGGCACCGGCCCGTCGTGCCGCAGCACATCGATCACCCACTCATGCAGCCGCGAGCGCACCGGGGCCGGCAGGACCTTGAACCCGGGCAGGCGAAGCCCCGCCTTGCCGGAACGCGGCGGCCGGGCATCCGGGGCGGGGTGTTCGGTCTCCGGCATACCGGCCGACTCCTCGTGTAGTACAGACTCGCCCCGCGCACGCGGGATTCGTTGCCGCGTGCCGGGCGATACG
>JBJKSR010000200.1:0-3145 GCA_046703965.1 Gammaproteobacteria bacterium
GGAGATGCTCGATATCCTGATCGACGGTGAAGCACCCGCGCCGGAACGCTACCAGGCGACCACCGACGGCCTGGTGATCCACGCGCCGCCGGAGCGCTTCGAGCTGACCACGCGGGTGCGCATTCACCCCGAAGCCAACACCGCCCTGTCGGGCCTGTACAAGTCGTCCGGGAATTTCTGCACGCAGTGCGAAGCGGAGGGATTCCGCCGCATCACCTACTTCCTCGACCGCCCCGACGTGCTCTCGCGCTTCGACGTGCGCATCGAGGCCGAACGGGACCGCTACCCGGTGCTGCTTTCGAACGGCAACCGCCAGGCGGCCGGCGAGCTCGACGCAGGGCGCCACTTCGCGGAATGGCGCGACCCCTTCCCCAAGCCCTCCTATCTGTTCGCCCTGGTGGCGGGCGACCTCGCCTGTCTGGAGGGCCGGCACCGGACGGCCTCCGGGCGCACGATCCCGCTGCGGCTTTACGTGGAAGCGCACAACCGGGAGCGCGCGCACCACGCGGTGGCCTCGCTGCAGCGGGCCATGGAATGGGACGAGCGCCGCTACGGACGGGAATACGACCTCGACGCCTTCATGGTCGTGGCGGTCGACGACTTCAACATGGGGGCGATGGAAAACAAGGGCCTGAACCTGTTCAACTCCAAGTACGTTCTGGCCGACCCGGACATCGCCACCGATCAGGACTACGCGAGCATCGAGGCGGTCATCGGCCACGAGTATTTCCACAACTGGACGGGGAACCGGGTCACCTGCCGCGACTGGTTTCAGCTCTCGCTGAAGGAGGGACTCACGGTATTCCGCGAACAGAGCTTTTCGGAAGAGATGACGGGATCGCCCGTCAAGCGGATCGAGGACGTGCGCTTCCTGCGCCAGTTCCAGTTCGCCGAGGATGCCGGCCCTATCGCGCACTCAGTGCGCCCCGACCAGTACATCGAGATCAATAACTTCTATACCGCCACCGTCTACGAGAAAGGCGCGGAGGTGGTGCGCATGTACCGCACCCTGCTCGGCGCCGACGGCTTCCGCAAGGGCATGGACCTGTACTTCCAGCGCCATGACGGACAGGCCGTCACCACCGACGACTTCCTGGCCGCCATGGCCGACGCCAACGGCGTCGATCTGAGCCAGTTCGCGCGCTGGTACGGCGTGGCGGGTACGCCCTGCATTCGGGCCCGGGGGGACTACGATGCCGCGCGGCGCACGTACACCCTCGAGCTGACGCAGATCCACGGCGACAGTCCCGGCCAGCCGGCCGCCTCCAAGCCCACCCTGCTGATTCCCGTCGCCACCAGCCTGCTCGACGCCGACGGCGACGCGCTGCCGCTGGTCCTCAAGGGAGAGGACGCGACGCAAGGTCCCACCGAGCGCACGCTCTGGCTGCGCGAAACGCGGGAGCGGTTCGTGTTTACGGGCATCGATGCCCGGCCGGTGCCCTCGCTGCTACGCGGCTTCTCGGCGCCCGTCCGGCTCGAATTCGAATACAGTGACGAGGAACTGGCCTTCCTGGTCCGCCACGACAGCGACGCCTTCTGCCGCTGGGACAACCTGCAGACCCTGCTCGCGCGCGCCATCGAGCACCATGTCGAGCGGGGCGGGGCGGACGCCGGCCTCGTCGAGCGGCTGGCTGCAACGCTCGCCGGCGTACTCGACGCGTCCGACCCGGACCCGGCACTGGCGGCCGAGATGCTGACGCTGCCCAGCGAAGCAAGCCTGGCGCTCGACTTCGACGAAGTCGACGTCGAGGCGCTGCACGCGGCCCATGAACACTTGCGCGCGGCGCTGGCCTCCGCCCTCGAGGACCGGCTGGTCACGGCCTGGGAGCGCACCCGCGGGTCCGAACCCTACCACTACGACCCGGCCCTGACCGGGCGCCGGAGGCTGCACAACGCCACGCTGGACCTGCTCGGCGCCCTCCGCACGCCCGGTCATCTCGAGCGCGCCGAGGCGCAATTCGACGCGGCCGACAATATGACCGAGCGACTGGCCGCGCTGCGCAGCCTGGTCGAACAGGGCGGAGCACGCGCCGAGGCGGCCAGCCAGCGCTTTCGCAAGGCCTACGACGCCCATCCGCTGGTACTCGACAAGTGGTTCGCCCTGCACGCGACGCGCGGCGGGGAAGATGCGCCAGAGCGGGTCGAAGCTTTGATGTCCGACCCCGTGTTCACGCGCAAGAACCCGAACCGGGTACGCGCTCTGCTCGGCGCCTTCGCCAACCACAACCATGCCGGCTTCCACCGCGCCGACGGGGCCGGATACCGGCTGGTTGCGGACCAGGTCCTCGCGATCGACGCCTTCAACCCGCAGGTCGCGGCGCGGCTGGTCAAGTGCTTCGCGCGCTGGCGCCGCTACGACCGGCCGCGGCAGGAGAAAATCGGCGCCGAACTGCAACGCATGATCGCCACCGACTCCCTGTCGTCGGACGTCTACGAAATCGTTCAGCGGGCGCTGGCCTGACATTCCGCCCCGGCCGGGAAAGGTCGGGACCGACTTATCCTCGCAGAGGTGACGGGACGAGCATGAAAACGCTGATCGAACCCCTGGTCGCAAGCGCACTGGACCGGCTCGGGATTGCCCCCGGGGACCGTGGCGCGGTGGTGGTCGAGCGCGCCCGCGGCAGCGGCCACGGCGACTTCGCGACCAACGCCGCCCTGGTGCTGGCGCGCACACTCCAGCAACCGCCGCGAACCATTGCCGAACGCCTGGCGGAGGCCTTGCCGGATTCACCGTTCGTAACCCGCTGCGAGATAGCCGGCCCGGGCTTTGTCAATTTCTTTCTCGCTCCAGCCGCCTACCATCACCAGCTGCTGGAAATACTCGCTGCCGGCAACCGTTGGGGCGAGCAGGACAACCCGAATGCCCAGCGCATCCTGGTCGAATTCGTCTCTGCAAATCCGACCGGCCCCCTGCACATCGGCCATGGCCGCGGCGCCGCGTACGGCGACAGCCTCGCGCGAATTCTGGCCGCCGCCGGCCATCAGGTGGACAAGGAGTATTACGTCAACGACGCCGGGCGCCAGACCGATATCCTCACGATCAGCGTTTGGCTCGCGGCCCTTGCCGAAGCGGGCGAAGCACCCGTGCTGCCGCAGGCGGCCTATCCCGGCGATTACATCACGCGCACGGCCCAGGCCCTGCCCG
>JBJKSR010000201.1:0-2599 GCA_046703965.1 Gammaproteobacteria bacterium
TGATCCACGGGAAGCCTCCGTTATAATGACGCGTTCGGCCCGCGGCCGCATCTGTTTCACAATCAGCAGGAGGTGCCGTGAAAACCCAGGCACGGTTCGAAATCAAATACGAGCAATTGCTCGACACCGAGGGCAAGCCCTGCGTCAAGCAGCTTCCGGCCTTTGCCCGCGATCCCGAGGAAATGGTGAAGATGTACCGGGCCATGAGCCTCACGCGTACCTTCGACACCCGCGCCATCGCCCTGCAGCGCACCGGCAAACTGGGGACCTACGCGTCCTGCCTGGGCCACGAGGCTGCCCACGTCGGCGTCGGCGCCGCGATGCAGGAAGACGACGTCCTTGCCCCGTCCTACCGCGAGTACGGCGCCCAGTTCTGGCGCGGCGTCAAACCCGAGGAGGTCCTGCTCTACTGGGGCGGCGACGAGCGCGGCAACGATTTTTCCGGCCCCCGCCACGATTTTGCCTGGTGCGTGCCGATCGCGACCCAGACGCTGTACGGCGCGGGCGCGGCACTGGCCTTCAAGACCCGCAAGGAAAAGCGCGCCGTGGTCGCGATGCTGGGCGACGGCGGCACCTCCGAAGGCGCTTTCTACGAGGCCCTGAATGTGGCGGGCGCCTTCCAGCTCCCGATCGTGTTCGTCTCGGTCAACAACAGGTGGGCCATTTCGGTGCCGCTGGCCAAGCAAACGCGCGCCGAGACCCTGGCGCAAAAGGCCGTCGCCGCCGGCATCGAGGGCATCCAGGTGGACGGCAACGACATCGTCGCGGTGCGCAAGGTCACTGAAGCCGCCCTCAAGCGGGCCCGCGAAGGCAAGGGGCCGACGCTGATCGAGGCGCTGACTTACCGCCTCTCCGACCACACCACCGCGGACGATGCACGCCGCTACCGCCCGAACGAGGAAGTCGAGGCGGCCCGCTCCGTGGAGCCCCTGGTGCGGACCCGCAAGTACCTCGAGTCGCTCAAGGCATGGGACGACGCCCGGCAGAAGGCGCTGGAGGCCGAAAACAAGGAAACGATCGAGGCCGCGGTCAAGACGTACCTCGACACCCCGCGCCAGCCGGTAGGCGCGATGTTCGACTACATGTACGCCGAGCTGCCGGAGCAGTTGCGGGAGCAACGCGCCGAGGCCGAACGCATGGAGGGCGGGGCCCATGGCTAAGATCACGATGCTGGAAGCCGTCACCCAGGCGCTGGCCTGGGAGTTGGAGAACGACGATTCGGTCGTGGTGTTCGGCGAGGACGTCGGTGCCAACGGCGGCGTGTTCCGCGCCACCGACGGCCTGCAGAAACGCTTCGGCGAAGACCGGGTATTCGACACGCCGCTGGCCGAGGCGATGATCGCCGGCCTGTGCGTCGGCGCCGCCGCCC
The DNA here is from genome assembly GCA_046703965.1 of Gammaproteobacteria bacterium. Lineage (GTDB taxonomy): Bacteria > Pseudomonadota > Gammaproteobacteria > JAKDMP01 > JAKDMP01 > JBAUSV01. Next base: position 1,370 of record JBJKSR010000201.1, read on the forward strand.
ACGGCCTCAAGCCCGTGGGCGAGATCCAGTTCAGCGGCTTCATGTAACCGGCCCTGGACCACCTCCTGAGCCACGCCTCGCGACTGCGCACCCGTACGCGCGGCCGCCTGTCCTGCCCCATGGTGCTGCGCGCGCCCAGCGGCGGCGGCATCCACGCCCCGGAGCACCACTCCGAGAGCATGGAAGCGATGTACGCGCACATTCCCGGCCTGAAAGTGGTCATGCCCTCTTCGCCGCGCCGCGCCTACGGGCTGCTGCTCGCGGCGATCCGGGACCCGGATCCGGTCGTGTTCCTGGAGCCCAAGCGCATCTACCGAATTACCAAGCAGGATGTGCCGGACGACGGCGAGGCCCTGCCGCTGGAAACGTGCTTCGTGCTTCGCGAAGGCAGCGACGTGACCCTGGTGTCCTGGGGCGCGATGATGCACGAGACGCTCAAGGCCGCCAACGAGCTGGCCGAACGGGGCATCGACTGCGAGGTCATCGACGTCGCCTGCGTCAAGCCCGTCGACATGGAAACCATCCTGGAGTCGGTGGAGCGCACCGGCCGCCTGGTGATCGTGGCGGAAGAGCCGCGCAGCTGCGGCGTCGGCGCCGAGATCGCCGCCGAGGTGGCCGAAAAGGCGCTGTACTCGCTGCTCGCGCCAATCGAGCGCGTCAGCGGCTACGACACTGTGATGCCGCTGTTCCGCCTGGAGTACGAGTACATGCCTTCCGTTTCCCGCATCAAGGCTGCGGTCGAACGCAGCATGGAGGCCGAATAATGGCGATTACCACCTTTGATCTGCCCGATCTTGGCGAAGGCCTGGCCGATGCCGAAATCGTGACCTGGCACGTCAAGGAAGGGGACAAGATCGAGACCGGCGATCCCCTCGCCGCCGTGGAAACCGCAAAGGCCGTGGTGGACGTGCCGTCGCCGTACACGGGCACGGTCACCAGGCTTCACGCCCGGGAAGGCGACGTCGTCGACGTGCACACCCCCCTGGTCGACTTCGATGTCGAGGGTGAAGGCGAGTCCGGATCCTCGGCGAGCGGAGCGAAGCCGGCCGCCAGCAAGGAAGAGAAAAAGGAGGAGAAGAAGAGCGAAGAGGTGCGCGAGGACAGCGGCACCGTCGTTGGCGCCATGCCCGCAAGCGGGGAAGACCTCGAACAGGAACACATCATCCGCCGCAAGTCGAAATCCGCCACGCGCCCGAAGGCGGCGCCCGCGGCGCGCGCCCGGGCGAAGTC
>JBJKSR010000202.1:0-2745 GCA_046703965.1 Gammaproteobacteria bacterium
GTTCCAGGTCTTCTTTTATTCGCTTTACGCGTGGCTGTTCGCCGCGTTGCTGCCGCGTTGGCTCGGCTTCGCCGGCGCCGGGGTGAACATCGGCATCGGCTCGATAGCGCAGAGCGTGGGTATCTACCTGGGCATTCCCTTCGTGCTCGGGTTCCTGACGCGGCTGCTCCTCGTCAGGCGCAAGGGCGAGGGCTGGTACCGCGACGTCTTCGTCGCGCGCACGTCGCGTATAACGCTGTGGGCGCTGCTGTTCACGATCGTGGTCATGTTCTCGCTCAAGGGGCGGGCCATCCTGACGCTGCCGCTCGATGTATTGCGCGTGGCCGCGCCGCTCATTATCTACTTCGGGCTGATGTTCTTCGTCTCCTATCGGATGGGTCGCCGCTACGATGCCGGCCACGCGCGGGCCACCTCGCTCGCCTTCACGGCCGCCTCCAACAACTTCGAGCTGGCGATCGCCGTGGCGGTGGGCACCTTCGGGGTCGCGAGCGGAGAAGCCTTCGCGGCGGTGATCGGGCCGCTCGTGGAGGTGCCGGTCATGATCGCCCTCGTCAACGTGGCGCTGCGCTGGGGACGGGCGCGGCGCGGGGCTGCAGCATAGGGCGTGAGCGCGGCACGCTAAACTGTAGTTCCACGAGGCAGGACGACAATATGGCCGCCCGACGCGGGCGCCTCGAGCGCCGGTTGCGACATGCGTTGATGATTCTGCTGGTCGCCCTGGCGGCGGCCGTCGTGTGGTTGTGGGCGATAAAGGGGCCCGACGAAGCGGGCACCTTTCGGCGGATCTACGAGGTCAGCGTCGCCCAGGCGACGGGAAACTTCACGCTGGAGGCGGCGCTGGGGGTGCCCATCAAGGCCCCGAGCGGGCATGTGCAGTACCATTTCTTCGATCAGGACGGACGGCGTCACGTGCGCTTCAGCTTCCCGCTGCAAGGCGCGCACGGCCAGGCCATCGTCTCGGGCGAGGCCGTGCGGATCGGCGGCAACTGGCTGATCGTGAGTCTGGTGGCGGACATGCCGCACCGGGGTCAGCACGTCGACCTGTCGCCGAACGTCCGCATCTGAGCAATTGCAGGAGTAGCGCTAGCAATGAACGGAGATCGCACGCCTTTGCCGGCTTCCTATCCCGCCCGTCGTCCGCGGCGGCTGCGCGAGCAGGCGTTCATCCGCGACCTGGTTCGCGAGCACGAGCTGTCGCCGAGGGACCTGATTTGGCCCGTGTTCGTCCACGAGGGCGAGGCGCTGCGCGAGCCCGTGCCCGCGATGCCCGGCGTGGACCGCCTGAGCATCGACCTGCTCGTGGACGAAGCCCGGCGCGCGCACGAACTGGGCATTCCCGCCATTGCGCTGTTTCCGGTGGTGCCCGATGCGAAGAAGACGCCGCGCGGCGACGAGGCCTGGAATCCCGGGGGATTGATTCCCGCCGCCGTGGCCGCGCTCAAGCGGGCGGTGCCGGAGTTGGGGGTGATCACCGACGTCGCGCTCGACCCGTACACCAGTCACGGCCAGGACGGCGTACTCGACGAGCGCGGCTATATCGTCAACGACGAAACCGTCGCCGTACTGGTAAAACAGGCTCAGGCGCAGGCCGATGCCGGTGCCGACGTGGTCGCGCCCTCGGACATGATGGACGGGCGCATCGGCGCGATCCGCTCGGCGCTGGAAGCGTCGGGCCACGTCAACACCCGCATCCTGGCCTACGCGGCCAAGTACGCATCGGCGTTCTACGGGCCGTTCCGAGAGGCCGTGGGCTCGGCGAAAAGCCTGGGCGGCGGCGGCAAGGAGACGTACCAGATGGATCCCGGCAACGGCGACGAGGCGCTGCACGAGGTGGCGATGGACCTGGCCGAAGGCGCCGACATGGTGATGATCAAGCCGGGGCTGCCGTACCTGGATATCGTCCGCCGCGTGCGTGAAGCATTCGGCGTGCCCACGTTCGCCTACCAGGTCAGCGGGGAGTTCGCCATGATCCGCGCCGGTGCCGCCGCCGGCTATCTCGACGAGAAAAAGGTCGTGCTCGAAACCCTGCTCTCGTTCAAGCGGGCCGGTGCGGCTGCCGTACTGACCTACCATGCCCGCGAGGCGGCCGCCTGGCTGCGCGGCGGATGAACGACACGCCCGCGCGTTGCGGGGTGATCGGCTTTCCGCTCGCCCACACCCGCTCGCCGGAATTGCACAACCGGTTCGCCGAGCAATGCGGCATCGCCCAGAGCTATTCCGTGCTCGCGGTGCCGGACGCCGATTTCGAACACGTCGCGCGGACGTTTTTCACGGACGGTGGACAGGGCCTCAATGTCACGCTGCCCTACAAGTCGCGAGCCATGGACCTGGCGGACATCGTGAGCGAACGGGCGGCCCGTGCCGGCGCTGCCAACGTGCTGACGCGCCGGGAAGACGGTGCCGTCCATGCCGACAATGTCGACGGCGTGGGTTTCCTCAACGACCTCGGCCGGCGACGGATCGACCCGAGGGGGATGCGCGTGTGCATCCTGGGCGCCGGCGGAGCGGCCGCCGGTGTGGCTGCGGCCCTGCTGGAGGCCGGCGTGGGGTCGCTGGCCGTGCGCAACCGGAATCCGGGTCGCGCCCGCGCGATGGCCGCGCGCCTCGACGACGAACGCATTCGCGTGCTTCCTGTGAAAGACGAGGCGTTCGACCTGCTGCTCAACGCAACTTCGGCCTCGCTCGCGAATCAGTGCCCCGACTTTCCCGATGCGCTGATCGGTCCCCGCACGCTGGCCTATGACC
>JBJKSR010000203.1:0-4722 GCA_046703965.1 Gammaproteobacteria bacterium
CCCTGGCCCAACTGGTCGAACAACTCGTCGAGACGCGCAGCCTGCTGGTTGGCGAGGCGCACCTGGCGCTCACGGCTTTCGCGGTGGTCGGCCACTTCGCGGGCCCGGCGCTCGTTCTCGACGACCATCGCCTCGTCGCCCGCCTCGGGGGTGCCCGAAAGGCCCAGCACCTGGACCGGCATCGACGGCCCGGCGCTCTTCATCGCCGCGCCGTTCTCATCGAGCATGGCACGCACGCGGCCGAACTCGCGCCCCGCGAGCAGCATGTCGCCGCGCTGCAACGTGCCTTCCTGGATCAGCAGCGTAGCGACAGCCCCGCGGCCCTTGTCGAGCCGCGACTCGAGTACCACGCCGTGCGCCGGTCCCTTGGGGGAGGCCTTGAGCTCGAGCACCTCGGCCTGCAGCAGCACCGCCTCGAGCAGGTCGTCGACGCCTTCGCCGGTCTTCGCCGAGACCTGCACGAACTGCACGTCGCCGCCCCAGTCCTCCGGCACGACCTCGCGCTGCGCGAGTTCGGTCTTGACCCGGTCCGGGTCGGCCTCGGGTTTGTCGATCTTGTTGATAGCGACCACGATCGGGACCCCGGCGGCACGGGCGTGCTCGATGGCCTCGATCGTTTGCGGCATCACGCTGTCGTCGGCGGCCACCACCAGGATGACCACGTCGGTGGACTGTGCGCCGCGCGCCCGAATGGCGGTAAACGCCTCGTGTCCCGGGGTGTCCAGGAAGGTGATGCCGCCCTTCTTGTGCTTCACGTGGTAGGTGCCTATGTGCTGGGTGATGCCGCCTGCTTCCTTGGAGGTCACCTTCGCGCTGCGGATGTAGTCGAGCAGCGACGTCTTGCCGTGGTCGACGTGGCCCATCACGGTCACCACCGGCGCGCGCGGCTTGGCCTCGCCGCGGTCGACCTCGGTTTCGAGCAGCTGGGTCTCCACGTCCTGCGGGGACTCGATCTTCGCCTCGTGGCCCATTTCCTCGACCACCAGCACCGCCGTGTCCTGGTCCAGCACCTGGTTGATGGTGGACATCATGCCCATGCCCATGAGCGCCTTGATGACTTCGGTCGCTTTGACCGCCATGCGCTGCGCGAGGTCGTTGACGCTGATCGCCTCGGGCACCTCGATGACCTTCTTCTTCTGTTCGACCGGCTGCTGGAACCCGCCGTGCTGTGTCTCGACGTTGGCAATGCGCGCCTGCCGGCGACGCCCACCCGCGGTCCGGCTGCTGCGCCGCCCGCGGCCACCGCGCTTGACGTGCAATTCGCCGGAGAGCGGCTTGTCGGCGGCGCCGGCGCCCGTGGTGGTGGACTTGCCGTGCCGCGGATGCAGCGCGCGCTCCAGGCGCTTGCGCTCTTCCTCTTCCTCGCGGCGCGCTTCCGCTTCGGCCTTGCGGCGCTCCTCTTCCTGCACGCGCTCGCGTTCCTGTTCCTCACGCTGGCGCGTCTCGCGCTCGCGTTCGGCGGCTTCCTGCTCGATGCGCTCCTGCTCCTCCTGGCGCTCGCGCTCGATACGCTCCTGGCGTTCCTTTTCCTTTGCCAGCCGTTCGGCCTCCTCGGCTTCGCGCTCGCGCCGCGCCTCGTCGATGCGCTTCTTCTCCTGCTCGATCACCGCCGCGCGCTTGACGTAGGTGCGCTTGCGCCGCACCTCGACGTTTACCGTCTTGGTGCGGCCCTGTCCGCCTGCGATCTTGAGTTCGCTGGTGCTGCGGCGCTTGAGCGTGATGCGCCGCGGCTCGGCCTGCGTATCCTCGCCGTGCTCGCGGCGCAGGTGCGCAAGCAACTGCATTTTCTGCTCGTTGCTCAGGGCCTCGTCGGCCTTGGATACGTCAACGCCCGCCTCGGCAAGCTGCTCCAGCAGCCGCTCGACCGGCGTGTGTATCTGCTCGGCGAATTCCTTTACGGTGACTTCAGCCATGGGCCAACTCCCTCTTATTCGGTTTCCGCAGCCTCTGCGGTACTGGAATCCGCGGCATCGGATTCTTCGGCAAACCAGATTTCACGCGCGCTCATGATCATGGCCGCCGCCCGGTCATGGTCCAGGTCGGCCAGCTCCACCAGCTCGTCGGTCGAAAGATCCGCCAACGCCTCGCGGCTGGCGACGTCGTTGGCCGCCAGCTTCACGGCGAGTTCCCCGGTCATGCCCTCGACGTCCAGCAGGTCCTTGTTGAACCCACTGGTCTCGGCTACCTCCTCGGAGGCAATCGCCTGCGCCAGCAGGACGTCGCGGGCCCGATTGCGCAGTTCCTCGACCATTTCCTCGTCGAACTCTTCGATGCGCGCCAGCTCGGAGGTCGGCACGTAGGCCACTTCGTCCAGCGAGGCGAAACCTTCCTGGACGAGTATTTCCGCGACTTCCTCGTCGACGTTGAGCTTGGTCTTGAACATGTCGATGAGCCGCGTCATCTCCGCCTCGCTCTTCTGCTCGGCCTCTTCCGTGCTCATGATGTTCAGTTCCCAGCCGGTAAGCTGGCTGGCCAGGCGCACGTTCTGGCCGCCGCGGCCGATCGCCTTGGACAGGAAGTCCTCGGCCACCGCGATGTCCATGCTCTTGGGTTCCTCGTCGACCACGATGGAGAGCACCTCGGCGGGGGCCATCGCGTTGATCACGAACTGGGCCGGGTTCTCGTCCCAGACGATGATGTCCACGCGTTCCTCGTTGAGCTCGCGCGAGACCGCCTGTACGCGGGATCCGCGCATGCCGACGCAGGCACCCACCGGATCGACCCGGCGGTCCATGCTACGGACTGCGATCTTGGCACGCACCCCCGGCTCGCGGGCCGCGCCGAGTATCTCGACCAGGCCCTGCCCGACTTCCGGCACTTCGAGCTTGAACAGTTCGATGATCAGTTCGGGGGCCGTGCGGCTGACGATAAGCTGCGGGCCGCGCGCGTCCTCGCGGACCTCCTTCAGAAAACCGCGCAGCCGATCACCGGTGCGCACCGACTCGCGCGGAATCGATTCCTCGCGCGGGATGAGCGCCTCGGCATTGCCGCCCAGGTCGATGTAGATGTTGCCGCGCTCAACGCGCTTGACGACGCCGTTGACCAGCTCGCCCACGCGGTCCGCATACAGCTCCGCCACCTGCTTGCGCTCCGCTTCGCGGACCTTCTGGAAGATCACTTGCTTGGCGGTCTGCGCGGCGATGCGGCCGAAGGCGATCGACTCCATCGGCTCCTCGACGTAGCCGCCAACCTCGGCGTCGGAATCGCGGGCGCGCGCTTCCTCCAGGTGCATCTCGGCATCGGGGTTCTCGATTTCCTGGTCCTCGGGCAGTACCGCCCAGCGGCGGAACGTGTCGTATTCGCCGCTTGTGCGATCGACGGCGACCCGCACGTCGATATCCTCGGCATGACGCTTGCGCGTCGCCGAGGCCAGCGCCGCTTCCAGCGCTTCGAAGATTACCTCGCGCGATACCCCCTTCTCGTTCGAGACGGCATCGACGACCAGCAACAGTTCCTTGCTCATAGCCTCATACCCTCAGCGGTTCCGCCTGCCCTTCGCGGGCCGCGGACCCTTCACGGCGTCGACCGGTACCAACCGTGCCGACAGAATCTCGTCCAGGGCAACGGCACGCTGTTCCGCGCCGCTGTCCACCACCAGGCTTTCGCCCTCGATGTTCACAAGCTCGCCCTTGAGCTTGCGGACCGCGTTACCGGCCTCCCGCACGTGCAACCGCACGCGCTGCCCGCGTACCGCGGCGAAATGCGCCGCCGTTCGCAAGGGGCGCTCCGGCCCGGGCGACGAGACCTCCAGACGATATTCGCCCGGGATCGCGTCCCGCACGTCGAGCAGGGCCTCGACGGCACGGCTCACACGCTCGCAGTCGTCCAGACCGATGCCCGCCTCCGTGTCGATGAACAGCCTCAGCGTGGCGCCACGTCCGCTCACCCACTCGATATCGAGCAGTTCGTAGCCGAGTTTTTCCACTTCCGGCTCCAACCACTCGATCAGCGCCCTGCGTTCCACCCTTGCCACGTGCCTCACTCCACCCCGCCGCGTTACGGCACCGGGGACCTGAAACAAAAAATGGGCCTACCGGCCCATTCTTGTTGCCTTCTTCGCGAAGGCCCTTTATTGCCCGCCTCGAGACGGATCTGGTAGCGGGGGCAGGATTCGAACCTGCGACCTTCGGGTTATGAGCCCGACGAGCTGCCAGACTGCTCCACCCCGCAACGGCAGACGCGTATGGTACCGGGTGTAAGTGCCCGAATCAAGTCTTGTTGCTGAATATGGGGACCTGCCGGGCCGCATTCAAGGCCCGGAGCACGGCATCCTCGACCAGCAGGGCCAGGCCGTGATCGGCGCGCTCCAGCTCCAGCGCTCGGGCCATGTCGAGACCCGCCGGCACCACGTCCGCCGCGGCCGGCTTGCCCGGCAGACGTTCCGACATCCACGAAGCGGCGGACAGCAGTGCCGGGCCGCCGAGCACCTCGTAACGCACCGCGGCGATCCGCCCCGAGTCGAGTGCGAGCCGGAAACGCACGAAAGCGCCCGAGACGGCGCTGCCGGCTTCACCGGTGACGCGGGGCAGCCCCGCCGCCTGCGGGGGCCAGTCGCCGGTATTGCGAGGATGAAGAAGGTGGTCGTGCGCGAGCCCGCCGAGTGTCATGTCAGTCAACGCGGATCCGGCCGGCTCGAAAGCGTCAGGCGGTCTTCACACGGGGGGCAACGGCACGCACGCGCTCGACGCCCTCGCCGATATGCTTTACGGCGTAGTCGATGTC
>JBJKSR010000204.1:0-15338 GCA_046703965.1 Gammaproteobacteria bacterium
CCATACCGTCGACGCGGGCTGCAAAAGGCACGCCGACCAAGTCGGCGACCTGGCGCGGTCCTTCGGCCGTGTGTACCCAGGTATCGGCCGTGACGCACGGGTTGGTCGCGCGGATGTTCTCGCAGAACCAGTTGTTGTTCATCTCGTTGACGCGGTCGATCAGGACGAACCCCGGCTCGGCGTAGTCGTAGGTCGAGTTCATGATCATGTCCCACAGGTGCCGCGCCCTTACGTGGCCGTAGATCTTGCACGCCACCAGGCCGTCGGACTCGCGCACGATGTAGTGCTTGTGCGTCGGCCACGGGCGCCACACCACCTGGTCCGGGTCGCCGAGGTCGACCTCGTCCTTCTCCTTCTCGTGCACCGGGAAGACCAGCGGCCAGTCGGCGTCCTTGTCCACCGCCTGCATGAAGCCGTCGGTGATGAGCAGGCTCAGGTTGAACTGGCGCAGGCGCCCGTCCTCGCGCTTGGCGCGGATGAACTCGCGCACGTCCGGATGGCGCACGTCGAAGGTGCCCATCTGCGCGCCGCGGCGGCCGCCCGCGCTGGAGACGGTAAAGCACATCTTGTCGTAGATGTCCATGAACGACAGCGGCCCGGAAGTGTAGGCCCCGGCGCCGGAGACGTAGGCGCCGCGCGGGCGCAGGGTCGAAAATTCATACCCGATGCCGCAATTGTGGATGACCGCGAGACCATTGTTGCCCGCCAAGTAGTTGTTGTGCTTCTCGACGGTAAAGTCGTAGAACGTCTCCGGCAGCGTCAAATTGCGGCGTATCGACTGCATCGGTCGCAGCGTCCGCGCAAAGTCGATCAACGGCACGAGGTTCGGGAAGCGCGCGGCCCACCGATCAAGCCAAACCCGGTTGATCTCCGTGCGTTCGTGATAGCCGTGGTAGAAGCCTAACAACTGCTTCTCCCCGTGCGGCAACGCCGCCATGTGCCCGGCCAAGGCCGCGCGCAAGGCGGCAGGCAGACGGTACCGGTCATAACTGCCCGGCTGGCTCGCATGTTCGATGATGCGGCGCCGCTTGCCCGAATCGGCCATGTACCGGGCCACCTCCGCCAGGAAGCCGGAGTCCGAAATCTTGAGCATGGCGCCGCCGTTGTCGCGAACCTCATGTCCGTTCAGGAGATGCGTGCGCGGCTTGCGGTAAGTAATGCCGCCATGGACGCCGAACAGCCCCAGGAGCGACTTGAGTTCTTCCGCGAAAGCATGGTTCTGGGTAGCCAGGATGACGCTGCCGCGCTCGCAATTCACCGTGCCGTCGGTGTCGATCAGCCCCGCGAGAAAAGGCAAAAAGTATTTTTCCGGCTCGGCCTTGATCCACCCGGGAACGACGAGGCCGGCAGTCTTCCTGCCGATCTGATGATCGATCAACTCGGCAGCGCGGCTGGCTTCGAAACTGGACACCGTGTAATCCCAGACCGCCGTACCATGCGGCGTACGGGCCGCCACGACTCGCGCGGTAGAACCGCAAAAGGCCTCGAAGAACGCCGCATACCGTTCCACGACTTCCCTTTCCGCCGCACGGATCTTGAATACCAGCCGCATGCCCAGGGCCTGCGCCCGCTCGGCCCAGGCCTTGCGCGTCGGCTTATAGGCAAAATGCTTCTCGTATGCACTGCCGTCGCCCAGATGCGCGCCCACAAACCAGGCATCCATGGCGCGCCCGGCTTCCGCCCGCCAAGGCAATCGATGGTGAACCAGCGCATCGTCCGCTTTGACCTCGTCTGCACGAACATAGACGAGCCGCTCATCCCGGTACACGAGTACGGGGTGCCTGACGGAGGTCTTGATCGACACACCGTTGGAGACCAGCTCGATGTTCTCCGAACGCGGAACATGCGTCGTCATGTGCCGCAGGATCGGGCGCATCTCGAACTTGCCGCTATCACGGTCGTAGCAAAGAATGCGTTCGTGGTGCTCGGTCACTGCCTGATCGGCCGTCACCAGGCCCCGTTCGGTGCGCACCCAGGTCCCCGGCGCCACACAGCCGGACTTGAGCGTGAGCCCCGCCTCGTGGACCTTCTCCAGGATGTCGTCCATGGAGTCGTGGATGGTGCCCGAGACCGTGCAGTTGATGGTGGAGGTGGCCGGCTTGTAGGCCTGGGCCCCGGCATTGGAGGTAATCCGCCCGGCCGGAATCGCGCCGTGGCGCAGCGCCCACAGGAAGCGCTCGTACCAGTGCCCGCGGACCTTGGGCGCCTCGACCTCGGCCAGCGCCCGGGCCACCCGCTTCCAGGTGTCGTCCACCGTGACGTCGACGAGGCTCCCGTCCTTGGCCTTCAGGCGGTACTTCTTGTCCCAGATGTCCTCCGACGCCGACTGGATCGGTATCTCTGAAAACGTTTCTTTCTGTGACTTGCGCACGGTATTCATAATACGTCCCTGACTCCTGTCGCATCACCCCCACCCGATGGGGAAAAACTGTTGATAACTTGTTTATAGTGAAACCCAATATATTGGGATCAACTTTCCCAGAATAGCAGGCCCAGACTGTCTGTCAATAGATTTTTTAAGTGACTGATTTTATGATATTTATTTGATGTTTCACGAAAAAGCGCCGAAAACCCGCGCCCGGGCGACCGGCTACTAGATATTGTGTCACGAAATCGGCCGGGGAACACCCCGCCTGACGGCTTGAAATGCGCCCCGCCGCCCCTATCTAGGCATTAACGGCCGCCAAGGCCGCCCACCCAAATCACGATTGAGGAGTGAACCATGAATCGAATGACCACCTATCGACCCTGGGCACTTTTCGATGAAATGCAGCGCGGACTGGAGGCGCTGCATGGCACCGAGACTCATGCCTGGACGCCGGCCGTCGACATCAGCGAAGACGACAACCGCTACCAGATCCGAGCCGACCTGCCGGGCGTGGACCCCAAGGACATCGAAGTGCACCTGGAGGGCGACGAGCTGACCCTGCGCGGGGAGCGCTCCGAGGAGAAGGAAGACGAGGGCAAGAACTGGCAGCGCACCGAGCGCTTCCATGGCCAGTTCTACCGCCGCTTCCGCCTGCCCGAGACCGCCGACCCCGAGAAGATCGAGGCGAAAAGCGACAAGGGCGTGCTGGAGATCATGATCCCCAAGCAGCCCAAGACGCAGCCGCGCAAGATCGCCGTCAACCACTGAAAAACCGCGGCAATCAGCCGATTCGGGCGGCCGGGGGGAACTTCCCCCGTGCCGCCCGGTCGCAACCACCAAGACAGTCCGCCAAGGGCGGCACGAACCGCCCGGTGATTATTTGCACACCCGCTAAGAGAAAAGGATCCGACGACATGAAACATCGCCTGATAGCCCCGACGCTGTGCCTCGCGCTTCTCCTGGGCGCCCTGCCGGTTGCCGCGCAGGCGCAGATGCCGCCCCCGGCGGCCATGAAGAATGCCCAGGGCGTGCCCAGCCTCGCGCCCATGATCAAGCAGGTCACGCCGGCGGTGGTCAACATCGCCACCCGCGGCGTCATCAAGCGCCGGGTCCAGGGGCCGTTCATGAGCCCGCTGTTCCAGCAGTTCTTCGGCGTGCCGCAGAACCAGACCATGGAGCAGCCCTTCGAGAGCCTGGGCTCGGGCATTATCGTGAACGCGAAGAAGGGCTACATCCTGACCAATTACCACGTGATCCGCGACGCCAAGACGATCACGGTCACGCTCTACGACAACCGCAACTTCAAGGCCAAGATCGTGGGCGACGACCCCTCCACCGATATCGCGGTGGTGCAGATCAAGGCCAAGCACCTGACCCAGATCGATCTCGGCAACTCCAATGACCTGCAGGTCGGCGACTACGTGGTCGCCATCGGCAACCCGCTGGGCCTGCGCCACACCGCCACCTTCGGCATCGTGAGCGCGCTCGGGCGCGCCAACACCGGCGGCACCCAGGACGGCAGCGGCGGCGAGAGCGAGATCGGCAAGTTCGACAACTTCATCCAGACCGACGCCGCGATCAACCCCGGCAACTCGGGCGGTCCGCTGGTGAACCTGCGCGGCCAGCTGGTCGGCGTGAACACCGCCATCGAGACCACCAACGGCGGCAACATCGGCATCGGCTTCGCGATCCCGGTGGACATGGCCAAGGCCGTGATGGAGCAGCTCATCAAGTACGGCAAGGTCAAGCGCGGCGAGCTGGGCGTATACGCCCAGGACCTGAATCCGGAGTTGGCGCAGCAGTTCAACCTCAAGCCCGGCACCGGCGGCGCGCTCATCACCCAGGTGGTGAAGGGCTCGGCGGCGTCCAAGGCCGGACTGAAGCAGGGCGACATCATTACCGAGATCAACGGCCAGAAGGTAACCGACGCCTCGATGCTCCAGAGCTACATGGCGATCCAGCGCGTCGGCACACCGCTGACCATCAAGGTCTACCGCAACGGCAAGCCGATGACCGTCCATGCCAAGGTCGGCAAGCGCACCAGCGGCGAAAATGGAAACGGCGGCGGCGGCCCGACGAACACCCAGGAGCAACTGGGAGCCAGTTTCTCCAACATCGGCAAGGACTCGCCGCTTTACGGTCACGTGCATGGCGTGGTGGTGACCAACGTCAAGCAGGGTGACGCGGCGGACGACGCCGGGCTGCAGCCGGGCGACGTGATCACGGACATCGATCACCGCCCGATACGCGACCTTGCCCAGTTCAACCAGGCTTTGCAGGTATACAAGGGCAAGACCGTGCTGCTGACCGTGCGCCGCGGCAATTACATCCATTTCACGACGATTACGATTCCCTGACGCCCTGCGTGGGCAGCGGCCTCAGCTACCGCTGCCGGCACCGCGCATGGCCCAGGAAGGCCAGAAGACCCCGGGAATGATTCCCGGGGTTTTTCTTTGTCGAGCGGCGGGGAGCGCCGGCGTCCCGCCGGCTTTCCTTGAACCCCGTCATTCCGGACCCGATCCGGAATCCGCTCCAACGAAGCGCGGCGGGACCCGCTCCTCCACCTTCCAGGGTGTGCCGCCGGGCGGGCCAACAGACGATGAAAGCCGGCAGCGTAGCGGTGCTCCCGGTTATTTCGCGTACCGCGCCTTGATCTCCCGCGCGACCTCGATGCGCGCCTCCTCGATGGCCGCCCCGATCTCGGGGCCGCTGCGGCCCCCGGTCTCGACGCGCACCGCGGCGGCCGCCTCGCGCACGGCCTCGAGATAATCGGCCTGCGGATAGTCGGCGGCCTCGTTGCCGGCACGGCCTCGGGCGTCCGCCCGGCACGCCGCCAGGAACTGGCCGAAACGCTCCGGCCGGCGCCAGGCATCCACCGCCGTGAGCAGGCGGATCACCGTGGATGGCTTGAGCCCGAAGGCGCGGTGTACGTTCAGGTGCTCGCGGGTGACCGCCACCGCCAGGTCGCGCCAGGCGCGCGGCGCGCCCAGGCGATCGCAGAGCCCGCGCACCAGCGGCACGCCACGTGCCTCGTGCCCGGCATGGCCGGGTAGCAGTTTTTCCGGCGTGAGGCCCTTGCCCAGGTCGTGGACCAGCACCGCGAAGACCGTCTCCGGCGCCTCGCCTGCCTGCGCCGCGGCAGCCAGGGCGAGCAGCAGGTGGGCACCGGTATCGATCTCCGGGTGCCAGCGCTCGGGCTGAGGCACGCCGAACAGGGCATCGACCTCGGGCAGAATGCGGGCCAGCGCGCCGCATTCACGCAGCACCTCGACGAAGGCCTCCGGGCACGGCTCGGCGCAGGCTCGCGAAAGTTCGGCCCAGACCCGCTCGGGCACCAGGTGATCCACCTCGCCGGCCTCCACCATCTCGCGCATGAGCGCCATCGTCTCCGGGGCCACGCTGAAGCCGAGCGGGCCGAAGCGGGCGGCGAAGCGTGCGACGCGCAGGACGCGCACCGGGTCCTCGCGGAACGCCGGCGAGACGTGGCGCAGGCGACGCGCGGCGAGATCCTCGCGCCCACCGAAGGGGTCGATCAGCTCACCGTGCTCGTCCTCGGCCATCGCGTTGATGGTGAGGTCGCGCCGCTCGAGATCCTGCTCCAGCGTGACGTCGGGCTCGGCATGGAACTCGAAGCCGTGGTAGCCGGGACCGATCTTGCGCTCGGTGCGCGCGAGGGCGTATTCCTCGCCGGATTCGGGGTGCAGGAAGACGGGAAAATCCTTGCCGACGCTTCGATAGCCCCGCTCGCGCATCGTCCCGGCGGTGGCACCGACCACGACCCAGTCGCGATCGCCCACGGGCTGTCCGAGCAGACGATCGCGCACCGCGCCGCCGACCAGGTAGATGTTCATTGAGCGTGCCACCTCCTCCGGTCACCGGTGCAGGTCAAGGCACCGGCGGGCGGCTCAGCGGTCCGTGGGAGCCCCGCCCGCACCCTGCCGGAACCGGTCGTAGCGGAGTTGGCGCCGGTCGTTGCCCAGGTACAGCGGCACGACGGCCTCGACCGCCGTCGGCTTGATGCCCAGTTCCTCGAGCGCCTCGGTTCCGGCCAGCGCATCCACCGTGAGCGTTCGGTACTGGTCCGGGGAGAACGGGCGGCCCGGCAACAGCCACATCGCCGACGCCTGCATTCGCGCTACGCGCTCCGGCACGTTTATCAGGAGCTTGCGCGAGCCGATCTGGCGGCGCGTGTAGTCGACCATCTCGCGCATCGTCCAGGTCTCGGGACCGCCCACCGGAAGGCGCCGGTTCTTCATTTCCTCGCCCAGCAGCGAGCGCAGGATCGCTTCGGCGACGTTTCCGACGTGCACCGGGCTGAAGCGCGCTCGCGGACGCACCACCGGCATCACGCCGGGAGACAGGCGCAGCAGCAGCGCAAACCTGTTGAACAGGGTGTCGCCGAAACCGAAGACCACGCTCGGCGCGACGATCGTCCACGGCACCTGCGAGCGCTGGATGGCCGCCTCGCCCTCGCCCTTGGTGGCGAGATAGCGGCTGGGCCCGCCGGCGTCGGCGTTGCACGCGCTGACGTGGACGATCCGCTCCAGCTCCCGCCCGCTCTCGACCAGGCGCTTCGGCCAGTCCACGTGCAGGGCCTGCAATTGCTTCGCCGGGCCATCGAGTACTCCGACCAGGTTGACCGCGGCGTCCTGCCCCGACAGGGCCTGGCCGACGCAGGCGGCATCGCGCACGTCGCCGCGCATGATGCGCAGGCGCGAGAGCACGCCCAGCTCCTGGTGGCGCTGCGGATGGCGCGCCACGAGCGTGACGTAGGCACCCGCCCGGACCAGCCGGGAGACCAGATCGCGGCCAATGAAGCCGGTACCGCCGAAGACAACGATCCGTTTGCCCTTGAGGTTATGCATGGCGTGGCCAGGTAACGACGAAAACGCAATTTTACCAGCAGTGCCGCACCCGGTGGCCCACCGGCGCAGGCGGCGCGGCAGACATCGCTGCGCGAATGCCCGGGCCGCTGCCGGCGGATGCGGCACCCGCCCGGCGCGGATGCGGCGCAGGCCTTTTTTGTCAGCGTCCGGCCGCGTCCTGTCGAAGGGGTCCGCCGTTTCGCTTCTATGTAAGGCTTATCCGTCGGTTAATGTCGCAAAGTGACGCAAACATGTAGGATTTTTCATATAAATCGCGCCGAAGTGTAGATTTTTTTACAAAACCCGCTTTACTTCCAATGTCGTTGCGACGGCCCGTTTCGGGCTCAGCACGACGACCGTTTGGGGATTGCCCACCAGTCAAGGACGCGCGACCGCTCCCGCGGCCGACGGGCAAATTTTTAGCAAGGAAAAACGGCCCTACACACGTTATTGAGGAACCAAAGAGGGAAATCCGAAATGAAAAACCTACTCTCCACTTCCGTAGCAGGACTGGCGATCGCCGGCCTGGCCGCGGGCTCGATCGGCGCCAAGGCCGCATCGACCCGGGCCATGGTCTCGACGCTGTCGAAGGCCACGCAACTGCAGGCCAACGACACGGTGCTCGGTCCCCTGGCCCAGTCCAGGTCGATGCACATCGTGATCTCGCTGAAACTGCGCAACCAGGCAACGCTGAAAGCCTTCCTGGCCAATCCGCACCACGCGATCCTGACGCCCGCCCAGTTCAAGGCGCGTTTCTCGCCGACGGCTGCACAGGCCCGGTCCGTGGCGGACTTCATGAAAAGGAAAGGCTTCAGGAACGTCACCATCGCTCGCAACCGGCTGCTGGTTTCGGGCGATGCGCCGGCTTCCGCGGTGCAGTCTGCGTTCAACACCCACATGGTGAGCGTGCAGACGCACGACGGACGCCGCGCGTATGCCAACGCCTCCACGCCGAAGGTGCCCGCCTCTCTGCAAGGCACGGTGCTCGCGGTGCTCGGCCTGCAGAACGTGCACGTACTGCACACGTTTGCCCGTCCGCTCAACCGGCGCAATGGCGCCGGCCTGGTGCGGGGCAGCACGGCCGAGGGCCACATCGTCGGCAGCTCCGGCACCGGCGGCGTGCAACCGAACGCGGTCACCGGCCACAACCCGACCGAGTTCGCCTCGATCTACGACCAGGGTAGCGCCCCCACCGCGGCCGGCGTGACCATCGGCATCGTGACCGAGGGCAGCCTGACCAATATCAAGAACGACCTCAACCAGTTCACCTCCAACAACGGGCTGGCGACGGTTACGACGCAGACGGTGAACACCAACGGGACCAGTTCGGACACGAGCGGTGACGGCGAATGGGACCTGGACAGCCAGGACATCGTCGGCATGAGCGGCGGCCAGGTCGGCAAGCTCATCTTCTACAACATCCCGAGCCTGTCGAACTCCAACCTCACCGCCGACTTCAACACCATCGTGACCAACGACAACGCGAAGGTCGTCAACGTCTCGCTCGGCGAGTGCGAAACCAGCGCACAGGGCGACGGCTCCGCCGCCTCGCAGGACCAGCTCTTCCAGCAGGCGGACTCCCAGGGCCAGACCATCTCGGTCTCCTCGGGCGACTCCGGCGCCGACGAGTGCAACAACGGCGGCACCACGCCGAGCTGGCCCGCCAGCTCGCAGTACGTGGTCGCGGTCGGCGGCACGACGCTGAACGCCTCCACCACGACGTGGAACAGCGCCACGGCCTGGAGCAGCGGCGGCGGCAGCCCGAGCACCTTCGAGCCGATGCCGAGCTGGCAGCAGGGCGTCGGCCAGAACGCCGGTCACAGCACGCGCGGCGTGCCGGACATCGCGTTCGACGCCGACCCGAACTCCGGGGCCGAGATCATCGTCGACGGGTCGCAGGCGCAATACGGCGGCACCAGCCTGGCCTCGCCGCTGTTCGTCGGCCTGTGGGCGCGCGTGATCGCCGCGCAGGGCACGAGCGTCGGCTTCGCCGCACCGCTGATCTACCACCTGCCCTCGTCGGACTTCCACGACATCACGTCGGGCAGCAACGGCGGTGAAACGGCGGCGGCCGGCTGGGACTACACCACCGGCTTCGGCAGCATGAAGATCGCCAGCGTCGTCAACGACATCGGCGGCTCGGGCGGCGGCAACACCCCGCCGACCGCGAGCAACGGTTCGGTCACGACCAACGAGAACACGGCCGTCAGCGGCACGCTCTCGGCCTCCGACTCCGACGGTGACACGCTGACCTTCAGCATCGTGAGCCAGCCCAGCCACGGCTCGGTGAGCATCACCAACGCCTCGACCGGCGCGTTCACCTACACGCCGAACAACAACTACTACGGCAGCGACAGCTTCACCTTCGAAGCGACCGACAGCGCCGGCCAGGCCTCCAACGCCGCCACCGAGTCGGTCACGGTGAACCAGAGCGGCGGCAACGCCGTCCCCACGGCCAACAACGGCAGTGTCACGACGGACGAGGGCACGGCCGTCAACGGCACGCTCTCGGCCTCCGACTCCGACGGTGACGCGCTGACCTTCAGCATCGTGGGCCAGCCGAGCCATGGTTCGGTGTCGATCACGAACACCTCGACGGGGGCGTTCACCTACACGCCGAACAGCAACTACTACGGTAGCGACAGCTTCACCTTCGAAGCGACCGACAGCGCCGGCCAAGCCTCCAACACCGCCACCGAGTCGGTCACGGTGAACCAGGTCACCAGCGGCTGCCCCGCGGGCTTCACGAGCTACACCGGCAGCGTGAGCCAGGGCAACGACAGCTACCAGCCCGACGGCAACTACTACTATGCGGGCAGTGGCGCCGAGCAGGGCCAGATGTCCGGCCCGAGCGGCACCGATTTCGACCTCTACCTGTACAAGTACAGCTACTACTGGGGTTGGACGGTCGTCGCCAGCTCGACCAGCAACACGTCGAACGAGAGCATCAGCTACAACGGCTCGTCCGGCTACTACCTGTGGGATATCTATGCCTATTCCGGCAGCGGTTCCTACAGCTTCTGTCTCAGCCATCCCTGATAGGCACATGCTCTTTTGAGCATCGGCCCCGCGGTGTTCGCGCCGCGGGGCCTTTTTTCCGCCTGCGAGCCCCGGCGCCGGGGCTTTATAATGTGCGCCCATGAGTGACACCTCAGCCATTCCCGCGCTCCGCGTCGAAAACCTCAAGAAGACCTACAAGAACGGACAGCAAGCGCTGGCGGGCGTAAGCTTCGACGTGCCCAAGGGCGAATTCTTCGCCCTGCTCGGCCCCAACGGCGCCGGCAAGACCACCACCATCGGCATCATCACCTCGCTGGTGACCAAGACGTCCGGCAAGGTGCAGGTCAACGGCATCGACCTCGACCGCGACCCGGCGGGCGTCAAGGCGCAGATCGGGCTGGTCCCGCAGGAGATCAACCTCAACCTCTTCGAACGCTCCATCGACATCGTGATCAACCAGGCCGGCTACTACGGCATCAGCCGCCGGGTCGCCGGCGACCGCGCGGAGCGCTACCTGAACGAACTGGGACTGTGGCAGTACCGCAATACGAGCGCACGTGCCCTGTCCGGCGGATTCAAGCGCCGCCTGATGATCGCCCGCGCGCTCATGCACGAGCCGCCGCTTCTTATCCTCGACGAGCCGACGGCGGGGGTGGACATCGAACTGCGGCGCTCGATGTGGGAGTTCCTGCGCGGCCTGAACCGCTCCGGTACCACCATTATCCTGACCACCCACTACCTGGAAGAGGCCGAGAGCCTGTGCCGCGAGATCGCCATCATCCAGCGCGGCCGCCTGGCCGAGCACGGCGACATGCGCGAGCTGCTCAACAGCCTGCATACGGAGACGTTCATACTCGACCTCAACCGACGGATCGACCAGGCGCCGGACCTGGGTGAGTACCGGGTGCGCCGGGTGGCACCGGATGTGCTGGAACTCGACATTTCCCGCGGCCAGAACATCAACGGGGCGTTCGAAAAGCTGAGCACGCAAGGACTCGAAGTGATCAGCATGCGCAACAAGACCAACCGCCTGGAGGAGATCTTCCTGCGGCTCGTGGAGGAGGAACGGGATGCATCCCGAACGGGCACGGGCTAACTGGGTCGGTCTTGTCACCATCATGCGCAAGGAGATGCAGCGCATCCTGCGCATCTGGGTACAGACGCTGGTGCCGCCGGTCATCCAGGCGACACTCTATTTCCTGATCTTCGGATCGATTATCGGCAGCCGAGTCGGGCAGATGCGCGGCTACAGCTATATGGCCTACATCGCGCCGGGCCTGATCACGATGTCCATTGTGACCAACTCCTACCTGAACGTGGTGTCTTCGTTTTTCGGCGCGAAATTCGCCCGCCATATCGAGGAACTGATCGTTTCGCCATTGCCCAACGTGTTAATCCTGCTCGGCTACATGGCCGGCGGCATGACGCGAGGGCTGATCGTGGGCGGTATCGTTACGGCCATAGCGTCGCTGCTCACCACGATGCCGGTTGCACACCCGTGGGCGATCATTACGGGAGCAATGATGGCATCGGCCGTGTTCGCCCTGGGCGGTTTCCTCAATGCCCTGTTCGCCACCAAATTCGACGAAATCTCGATTATTCCGAATTTCGTCATCAACCCCCTGGTCTACTTCGGCGGCGTGTTCTACTCGATCGCCCTGCTGCCGCCCTTCTGGCGGCATCTCACACGGGCCGACCCCCTGCTTTACGTCGTCGACACGCTGCGCTACGGATTCCTGAATGTGTCCGACGCCCCGCTGGGTGAGGCCTACGGCATCATGGCCGGCTTCCTGGTGGCGCTTTTCTGTGTATCCTTGTGGCTGCTGAAACGCGGAACGGGACTCAAGCAATGAGCGCATTCCAGGTACTCGGGACACTCGTCGCCGGCCTCGCCGGCTTCGCGGCGGCGGCCGTCTGGTACGCCCCTTTTACGTTCGGTCCCCTGTGGCTGCGATTCGCCCCCGATGCGCTTGACCGTATGGAGCACACCCTGGCGCGGCGACTCTCGCGTTACGCCACGGCCCTCGCGGCAAGCTGGGTGCAAGCCTTCGCGCTGAAGGGCCTGCTGATATTCTGCGGTCATGAGGACCTGGGTTTCGCCCTCGCCATGGCGGGGCTGGTGTGGCTTGGCTTCTGCGCGTCGTCGTCGCTGATGGACGGACTTTTCCGCCGCCGCCTGGCTCCCGACTGGATGCTGGACATGGGGCACCGGCTGCTGGTGCTGGTTGCCATCGCGATCGTGCTCGGGCTCTGGCCTCCGGGATAGTCCGGGCGCCGCCCGACTCCGCCGCTGTCCGGCGGTATTACTTGTTTTCCTCGGGAAACGTGATTTCCGGGAAGTCGATGTCCTCGCCGCCCGACGGCTGGACTTTCAGGTCCTCCTCCGGCGGCAATACTTCCAGGTCCTCGTCGTCCGGCGGAAGCACCTCCACGTCTTCGTCCGGGGGAAGCACCTCCAGATCCTCTTTCTCCTCCACGGCGTCGTCCCGCGGCGCTTCCGGCGCCGGCGAATCCTGTTGCCCGACGGTCGCCGCCTTCCGTTGTTTGCCCGGGTTGGGCACCGGCGTAACGCCCGGGATGCCCTCGCGGACCGCCTCGCCACCCATCCGCGCCGCGTCGCGCGCGGCCTCCGCGGTCTGCAGCAAAGTCTCCAGGGAGTGCTTCTCGGCATTGTCGACTCCCACGTAACCCGCCGCAAAACTCAGTCCCTGGGGCAGGTTGGGTGTCTGGATCAGGTCGTCGATCAGGCGGTTCAGGCGGCCCTTCGCGTCCTCGGGTTCGCAGTGGTCGAGCAAGACCGCAAAGCTCGCGCCGCCCTGGCGGCCCACAAGGTCGCTGGCGCGCGAAGTCGATTCGATGCGCCTGCCGATGGAGGTAATGACCTGGTCGCCTACCGTGTAAGTGAATTCCTCATTGACCTTGGCCAGGCCCTTGATTGAAACCAGCGCCAGGGTCAGGGCGTAGTCATGGCGCTCGGCGCGCGCCAGGCACTTGTTCGCGAAAGTCATGAACGTCTGGCGCGAAAACAACCCGGAGAGCGGATCCAGCAGCGCGGAGCGGGACAGTCGCCTGCGCTGCGCATGCACGGCCAGCGCCAGCTGGCGGGCGGCGAGCAGGCTGGTCACCCGCGCTGTCATCTCTTCCGGCAGGGCCGGCTTGCCCAGGAAGTCGGTAATGCCGGCACGAAACAGGGCACGGCGCTCCTCGGTTTCGTTCGCCCCGGATACGCCCAGGACCGGCAGCAGTGCGCGGTCATCGGGGAAGGCGCGTATCGACTCCACCACTTCGGATCCGCGCAAGTCGCCTTCGAGGCGGTCGTCCGTGATGACCAGGTCGTAGCGTTCGTGCTCCAGCGCCGACAGCGCGGCACGGCCGCTGGTCACGTGGTCGACACGCAACTCGAGGGCCTCCATGATATCGAGCATGAGCCGGGCCGCGGTCGGGCTGTCCTCGAGGTAGAGCACCCGGCCGGTCAGGTCCAGGGCGTGTTCCTCGATGGCGCGGGACACCGATTCCCAGAGGGCGCCGACGTTGGCCTTGTCCACTATGGCGCTGACGCCGGCGAATTGCGCCTCTTCCTCGATCCGGTTGTCCTTGCGCGCGCACAGCAGGATGACCGGGGTGGCCTGGTGCTGGGGACGGCGGCGCAGCACGCGGGTCAACGCGATGCCGTCCATACCGGGCAGCGTCAGGGCGATCAGGGCCAGTTCCACCCGCCGCTCGTCGAGGATGCCGATCGCTTCTTCGGCATCGTCCGCCGATACCACGTCGTAACCGCGTGCCTCGAGCTTCTTGCGCCAGAACGACTGCGTAACGCGCGAGTGATCAACCAGAAGTATCCTCATACCGTATTTCCACCGTCATCGATTGCTGTTCCCAGGGGCTGGGTACGCCGGGAAATCCCTTGCCACGTACCCGACTTTTATATTTGTCGCTAGTGTATCGCAGCCTTTCCGGTAGAGCACGATTCCATTTGGCGGCCCGCGATACAGCCCCGTCGGGCCGGATGGCCCGGGCTGCCAATTTTTGTCATATTGGGCTTACAATAGCTCCACGGAAGGGCTGAACGAACCGCGAGACAGGTCAACTCGGAACCAACGCATGACGTACAAGACAGCTGTCCGGCTTCTTGGTCTTGGCGCGACATGTTCTGTCGCCTCGCTGGCGACCTGCGTCCCCGGCCTGGCGCAGCAAGCCCCCAGTTCGGGCACTTCCGCCCCCGCCACCAACCTGGGAACGATGGTCGTGGCGCCGGAGAATGCCCCCGACACGTCAACGGTGGCGCAGCGATTGCGGATACAGCGCAAGGCGCTCAATCTCAACTTCAGCTCCACGCCCGCGGCCCCGCCGAATCCCGGGAATTCGGTCGGGGCGCGGCCCAAAGCCGCCAGGCCCGCGATCAAGCGCCTGCCGCCGCGCCCGCTTCACGTTTCTCCGCCGCACTATCCAAGCCGGGCCCTGGCCAAGCACCTCAACGGCACGGTGACCGTAGCCTTCACGATCCGGGCCGATGGCTCGACCTCCGATATCCGGATCAAGGAGAGCCAGCCGCCGGGGGTATTCAATTACGCAGCGCGCAAGGCGGTAAGCCATTGGCTGTTCCACCCGGCGACGGCGAACGGGGTCCCCGTCGCGACCCGCGTCCGCCAGACCCTGGTATTCCGTCCGCCGGCCGGGGCCCGCTCGCCGGTGCCGCAGCAGCCGGCGCCGCAAGCCGGGGCGGTCGGCCGCCATCCCGCCGACTCGGTGCCGTCGAATATCCACCCCACGCACCTGGTGGCACCGCAATACCCGCAGCAGGCCTATCGCTCGCGCGTGGGCGGCAGCGTAACCGTCAGCTTCATGGTCGCGCCCAACGGGCACACCCGCGACATCCGGGTCGTGACGTCCCGCCCGCGCCACATTTTCGACAACGCAGCAGTCGAAGCCGTCCAGCGCTGGCGCTTCAAGCCGGTCGCGAAGCCGACGCGGGTCGTCCAGTTCGGGCGATGGCGCCTCGGTCTCAGAGGCAGATCGGCGGTTCCGATGGGAACCCCAACTACGGCATCGGCAGTCACCGCCGACTTGGGCGTAAGTCCAAGCCCTGACTTCAAGTTGCGACTGGT
>JBJKSR010000205.1:0-5571 GCA_046703965.1 Gammaproteobacteria bacterium
ATCCGCAGCTGTTCACGCTGAGCGCGCCGCAGGATCCGGTGTGGTTCGTCTCCACCGTGCTGGTCTCGGCGCTCGGCTTCTGGATGTGGCCGCATGCCTTCGCCTACACGTTTTCGGCGCGGGACGAGCATATCTTCCGCCGCAACGCCGTCTACCTGCCGCTCTACCAGTTGCTGCTGCTGTTCGTGTTCTTCACCGGTTTCGCCGCGCTCGGCATCGTGCCGGGGCTGTCCAGGCCTGACCTGGCGCTGCTCGCCGCCAGTGCCGCGACGCTGCCCGGCTGGGTACTCGGGCTGATCGGCGGCGCCGGCCTGCTCGCGGCGCTCGTGCCGGGTTCGCTGCTGTTGATCGTGACCGCCGCCCTGCTCGCGAAGAACGGCCTCACCCTGCTGCCCGCCTTCGAGTCGGAACGGCGCACCCATCTCGCGGCGCGCGTCCTGGTCCTGCCCATCGCCGTCGGCGCGGCCGCGTTCGCGATCTTCGGCAACACCGGCATCGTCGGGCTCCTGCTTCTCGGCTACAGCTACATCAGCCAGCTCTTCCCCGCGCTGGCGTTCTCGTTTCTCACGCGGCGCCGGGTCGGGGCGCCGGCCCTCTACGCCGGACTCGGCGCCGGCGCCCTCGTCGTCACCATACTCACGCTTACCCACAAGCACGTGGTCGGCCTCCTTCCCTTCCTGCCGCACGCCCTGACCGGGCTCAACGACGGCATCGCGGCGCTGATGGTCAACGTTGCGGTACTGCTGCTGGTGCACGCCTTCGGCACGCGGACACCGCAAGCCCTGCCGCAAGCGGAAACGGACTGACCCGCTCCGTATACTGTTGTCCCCGACCCGCACCCGGTCCGCGCGATGCCCGCCGACACCCTGCCATCCAACGCCCCGACGCCGCGCGCCGCGGGTTTCCGCCCGTGCCCGGAATGGGCGCCGCACGCGCGCACCTGGATGGCCTGGCCGGCGCACCCGGAAACGTTCGTGGGCACCGTCAAGGAAGCGCAAGACGCCTTCGCGCGCGTCGCCAACACGCTGGCGGAATTCGAACCGGTGTCCATGGTGCTGGGACCCGACCAGGAAACGATCGCGAGGCGCCTGCTCTCGCGCGAAATCGAGCTGCTGCCCTGGGGCATCGACGATGCCTGGATGCGCGACATAGCGCCCAGTTTCCTCGTCAACGCCGAGGGCGAGGTAGCCGGCACGGACTGGACGTTCAACGACTACGGCAACAAGGACGGGCGCAACATCGAAGGCTACGGCCAGGACGCGGCCACCGCCGAGCGCATCCTGCGCCACCGCGGCATGCACCGCTTCGCCTGCGAGCTGGTCTGCGAGGGCGGCACGCTGGTGTGCGACGGCGACGGCACGCTGATCACCAATGCCGGCGTGGTGCTCAATCCCAATCGCAATCCGGAACTCTCACGCGACGGCGCCGAGCGGTTGCTGCGGGAGTACCTCAACGTCGAACACGTGATCTGGTTCGAGGACGGCCTGCGGGACGACGACACCGACGGCCACACCGACAACCTGGCCGCCTTCGCCGCGCCCGGCCGCGTGCTGCTCTTGAGCGAGAATGACCCGGCCGACTCCAACAACGCCGCGCTGCTGGCGGCACGCCGGGTCCTGGAGCGGTCCGCCGACGCGCACGGTCGCCCGTTCGACATCGTTCCCCTTCCCCAGCCCCGCGAGCGGTACAGGGGCGAGTTGCGCTACGCGCTTTCCTACGCGAACTTCTGTCTCGCCAACGGCGCCGTGCTGGTGCCGGCGTTCGACGACCCCCACCGCGACGCGTACGCCCGCGGCCTCATTGCCGAACAGTTCCCCGGCCGCAAGGCCATATCACTGCCGTCGATCGCGATCATTGCCGGCGGCGGCAGCCTGCACTGCATTACCCACGAGGAGCCCGAGCCATGCGCAAACTGAGACTCGCCGTCGTGCAGATGCGAATGCATCCGGAGCACGAGCGCAATGTCGAACAGGCCGAAGGCCGCGTGCGGGAAGCCGCCGGGCAGGGCGCCGACGTCGTGCTCCTGCCCGAACTCTTCGCCCAGCCGTATTTCTGCAAGGACCAGGACGCGCGTTTCTTCGATTGGGCCCTGCCCGCCGCAGAGCATCCGGTCATCGAGCGCTTCCGCAACGTAGCGCGCGAATTGAAACTCGTGCTGCCGATCTCGTTCTTCGAGCGCAGCGGTCCGGCGCATTTCAACAGCCTCGCGACGATCGACGCCGACGGGTCACTGCGCGGCGTGTACCGCAAGGCGCATATCCCCGACGGCCCGGGCTACCAGGAAAAGTTCTACTTCACGCCGGGCGATACGCCGTTCGAACCGCGCGACACCGCGGCCGGGAAGCTCGGCGCCCTGATCTGCTGGGACCAGTGGTTCCCCGAGCCGGCGCGGCTGCTCGCTCTGCGCGGCGCGGAAATGATTCTCTATCCCACCGCGATCGGCAGCGAGCCGCCGTCGCCGGAAGTCGATTCATCCGCGCACTGGCGCCGCGTCATGCAGGGCCACGCCGGGGCGAACGTCATGCCGGTCGCTGCCGCCAACCGGGTCGGCGAGGAAGTCGGGCGCGAATCCACCGTCACGTTCTACGGCAGCTCCTTCATCGCCGACGCCACCGGTGCCGTCGTCGCCGAAGCGGGACGCAGCGAGGAAACCGTCATTTACGCCGAATTCGACCTCGACGAGACGGCCGCCCTGCGCCGCGACTGGGGCGTCTTCCGCGACCGCCGGCCGGAACTTTACCGTGGCATCGCCACCTTCGACGGCGGCGAACCGGTGTGATTCGGGACCGCCGCTCCCCAACCGGTGACGAGCACGTCTTTTTGCGCTAATCTTGGCCTATGGCCAATCCGAAGGGGGGAGGACGAGACGATGGCCAGCGTAGAGCAACTGCTTGAGGAGAAGGGACGCGCGGTCCACACCATCGCGCCGGGGGATTCCGTGTTCAGCGCACTCGAACGGATGGCCGAGCACGACATCGGCGCACTGCCGGTCGCGGTAGACGGAAAGCTGGTCGGGCTCGTCTCGGAGCGCGACTATGCCCGCAAGGTCATCTTGCACGGCCACGCATCGCGCGAGCTGAAAGTGCGCGAGATCATGACCACGGACGTGGCCTGCGCCTCGCCGGACGACACCGTCGGGCACTGCATGGCGCTGATGACCGAAAAGCGCATCCGCCATCTGCCCGTCGTGGCCGATGGCGAACTGGTCGGGCTGGTTTCGATCGGCGACCTGGTGAAATCGATCATCGATGAACAGCAGTTCGTCATCGAGCAGATGACGCAGTACATCGCCGGATGACCCCGCTCCGGCAAACCGGGGGAGCCGAGTGAAAAAGCGACTGCCGATCATTGCGATTGCCTTCCTGGCGTTCAGCGCCTTCGGCGCATCGCCCGCGCAGCCGGCAGCGACGCCTATCACCGCCAGAAAGCGTGCCGACATCCTGAAGCTGATTCGGCTGACGCACGGCGTGGCGCTTGGAATGAACCTCGGCAAGACGATGGCCGCTCAGATGATCGCGGGTCTCAGGCGGGACCGTCCCGAAATCTCGGCTGTCGCCATCCACGATATCCAACAAGCCGTTTTCGAGACCCTCTACACGCCCTCGATCCGGAAACAAGTAACCGACGACACGCTGAAGCGCTATGCGAAATACTTCACGGATGCGGAGATCCGGGGCATGATTCGCTTCTATCGCACGCCACTGGGTCAGAAGATCGTGAGGGTAAGACCTCGCCTGGGAAAGGAAGCCCTGCAGGCCGGGGAAAAGCTCTTCCTGCCGCTGCGGGGCGAGCTGATCGACCGCATTCGCCAATACCTGCAACGCGACCACATCAACCTTCAGACGCTCCGGCCGGAGAAATCAGGGAAGTCCTCCGAGGGCGCGCAACCGGGCACGCAGTAGCTGGATCTCGTCGAGCAGGTCCAGCGCCAGGGCGGTGCCTGCCGCGTCGAGGGCGAGATCGCGGTGCAGTCGAGCGGCCATGCGCACCCGTCCCAGCGCCTCAACCGAGAAACGCCATTCGTCCCGCGCGGGGGAAAGCGGCTCTAGGGCCCCCTGCTCCACAAGCTCCACCACCCACCGCCGTTCGACCGTGCACAGGCCGGCCAATTCGTCGAGCGTGACGCTTTCCCGCTCGTTCAGCACGACCCCCGCAATCGATTCCCTGCCGCCGTTGCCCATCGTCACACCCCCAGGCCGGAACGCGGATTGAAGTCAAAGGTTCTGGCCATCTCCTCGTAGAACTCACGCTCCTTTTCGCCGTGCACCGGCGGCGTCACGACCTCGAGGCGCGCAAACAGGTCGCCCGGCGTGCGGCCCGGCAAGCCGCGGCCCTTGAGACGCAGCTTCTGCCCGGTCTTCGCGCCCGCAGGCACTTTCATGTCCACCGTGCCCGTCGGGGTGGGGACCCGGACCGAGGCGCCGAGCGCCGCTTCCCACGGCGCCACCGGCAATTTAAGGGTCAGGTCCCGCCCTTCGACGCTGTAAAGCCGGTGCGGATTGAAGTCGACTTCCAGCAGCAG
The DNA here is from genome assembly GCA_046703965.1 of Gammaproteobacteria bacterium. Lineage (GTDB taxonomy): Bacteria > Pseudomonadota > Gammaproteobacteria > JAKDMP01 > JAKDMP01 > JBAUSV01. Next base: position 4,523 of record JBJKSR010000205.1, read on the forward strand.
GTCCCCGGGCTCTCCGCCCCCGAAACCGGCGCCGCCCTGCCCCGACAGGCGGATATGCTGTCCGGCCCTCACGCCCTTGGGGATGCGGACGTTGAGGGTGCGCGTTCGATGATGCACGCGCCCGTGGGCATCCGGTTCACTGACACGCAGGTTGAGCGTTCGCGTCGCGCCATGGAAAGCGTCCTCGAGGTCGATGAAGATGCGCGCCTGCTCATTCTGTCCCCGCATCTTCACGGTGCGCGTTTGCCGCGCCCGCCCGCCGTGCATGCCCCGGAACAACTCTTCGAAGAAGTCGCTGAAGTCCGCCGCCCCGCCCGGCCCGCCCGCGTGAAACTCGAAGCCCTGGGTGTCCCAGTCGGGCGGGGGCCGGAAATCCTGTCCCTGTTTCCAGTTGCTGCCCAGCTCGTCGTACGCCTTGCGCTTTTCCTCGTCGCCCAGCACGGCGTAGGCTTCTGCCACTTCCTTGAACTTCTCCTCGGCGTCCTTCTCCTTGCTGACGTCGGGATGGTATTTGCGTGCGAGCTTGCGATAGGCACGCTTGATCTCGTCCGCCGAGGCATCGCGCCCGACGCCCATGACCTTGTAATAGTCCTTGTATTCCATGCGTACTCTCTAAACCATTATATTTACTGCTTTTTGACAAATTTTAGAATTTTCCGGCACAATTTTGACACAATTAGAGCGGAGAATCTATCGTGGCTACTTATCGCCACCGAGGAAAGCGTTGGCAAGCTGTTGTACGTGTCGCTCGACATAATCCCGAGTATAAAACTTTTTACACCAAAAAAGATCCGACAGACTGGGCGAAACAACCAGAACTTGATTTAGATAGCTCGGTGGCGTCAGGTTCCCAGAGCGGGCGTGAAGCTCTCCGAGCCCCATTCCACGCATTGCTGCGGCGGTACAAAAAAGAAATCATCCCCGTGGAGATGGCTCCAATTACCCAACGGGTTGAGACCTATCGAATTAACCGACTATGGAGCAAGAACGATAAGGGACGCTATCGGTACCCAATCGTGAACCTTCTAACTATCGAGATAACGGCGAAC
>JBJKSR010000206.1:0-3707 GCA_046703965.1 Gammaproteobacteria bacterium
TGACCACGACCGGCGCCAGCAGGCGCCCGGAGTCGATACGCTCGATCGCGCGGGTCACGACCTGGTCGACCGCCGTCTCGAAGTGCCGCACCTTGGCGATGGGATGCGTATCGCCCTGGTGGGCTTCGACGATCGGCTTGATGTCGAGCTTCGATCCGAGTTGGAACTGCAACCATCCCACGCTGCGGTCGCCGCGCTGGCGTGCCCGCGCACGGAGATAGAACAGATCCTGCGGGACGGCATAGGCATAGACCTTGCCCTTGAAGTCCTCGGCATGACGCAACAACGCGTCCAGGTGCGGATCGGTTTGCGCTTGCAGCCAGCGCAACAGTTCCCATACGAGCACGGCCTCGCCGGTAAACAACTGACCCGAATCGACAACCCGGAGCATGAAGCTGCCTTCGAGTCCGGCGGCCCGCCGGCGCTCACGGTAGCCGCTGAGGATGGCGAAAGACGCCTTGGTGGCATTGTCGAAGATTTCGCTCCGGCTACTGGCTATGGCCACCACCAGCACGCGGTCGAAACGGGTCACCAGTCGGTCGAGGAACAGGTCGCGAATCTCCTCCACCGAAAACGGCTCGGACTGAGCCTGGAGGCCCGGCTCGGGAATGACCCGGTCGTAGAACTCAATGGTCGCCTCGGGGCCGCGCTTGTCCACGTACCGGTCGTCGCCGAAACGCAACGCGATCGGCATGATCTCGATATCGTTCTCACGAAGAAACGGCAACGGCAGATCGCACGCCGAATCGACTACGAGTCCAATCTTCATCGCCGGCCTCCGTTCAATCGCCCGATGCAACACTCAGCGGCACGATAGCACGACTCAACCGGTGGCAAGTCCCGCGTTGTTGCGATCGAAGACGCGGTCGGCACGGTAGCTCGAACGCACCAGAGGACCCGACACCACTTCCAGGAACCCGCGTTCGAGCCCCCATTCGCGATAGCGGGCAAAATCCGCCGGGGGAACGAACCGCACGACCGGAAGATGGTTCCTGGTGGGTCGCAGGTACTGGCCGAAGGTGACGATGTCGAGGCCGGCGTCGCGGCAATCGTCGAGCGCCCGGAGGATTTCCTCGTCGGTCTCCCCGAGCCCCAGCATGAGGCTGGTCTTGGTCATCACGTCCGGGCGGTGCCGCTTGGCGAAGCGCAGGACGTCCAGCGTCTGGCGGTAGCCGGCACGCCGGTCACGCACCGCGTGCGTCAGCCGCTCCACGGTCTCCAGGTTCTGGGCAAAGACCTGCAGGCCCGAATCGACGACGGTGGCAACGTGGTCGGTATCGCCGCGAAAGTCCGGGGTCAGCGCCTCCACGGCCGTCTCCGGATTGACCTTGCGGATCTCTCGCACGCAAGCGGCGTAGTGACCCGCGCCGCCGTCGGGAAGATCGTCGCGGTCCACCGACGTGATCACCACGTATCTGAGGCCCATGAGGCGCACGGAAGCGGCGGCATGCGAGGGCTCCTCCGGATCCAGCCAGCCGCGGGGATTGCCGGTGTCGACGGCGCAGAATTTGCAGGCCCGGGTGCATACCGAGCGCATGATCATGATCGTGGCCGTGCCGTGGTTCCAGCATTCGCCGATGTTCGGGCACATCGATTCCTCGCATACCGTCGACAGGCGGTGTTCGCGCACGTTGCGCCGGGTGGACTCGTAGCCCGCGCCACTCGGCATCTTCGCGCGCAGCCACTGCGGCTTGCGCTGGTGCGCCGCGACCGACCCGTCCCCCTGCGAACGCGCCTTCATGCCGTTCTTGATCGCGGTAAAGCCCTGGGGCGTGGTGAACTTGTCCCCGCTGTGGACCGGTATGTCGGAAAGGCGTTTCATGTACGGGAATGACCGGTTCGACTACGTGTCTATTATCCCACGTCCGTACAGCCGTATGCGACCATGGATGCATATCCCCCTGGAGATTTGCCATGATCGACCTTTACACATGGCCGACGCCCAACGGCCACAAATTGCACATCATGCTCGAGGAAACCGGGCTCGACTACGCCGTTCATCCGGTCGACATCGGACGCGGCGAGCAATTCGAGCCCGATTTCCTGAAGATCAGCCCGAACAACAAGATTCCAGCCATCGTCGACCGGGACGGCCCCGGCGGCAAGCCTTTCGCCCTGGCCGAATCGGGCGCGATCCTCATCTACCTGGCGAACAAGAGCGGACGACTCATGCCCGCCGACGAGCGAACGCGCCACGCCTGCGTGCAATGGCTGATGACCCAGATGGGCCACATCGGGCCGATGCTCGGCCAGGCCCACCACTTCCGCGGCTACGCTCCGATCCGCATCAGCTACGGCATCGAACGCTACACGAACGAGGCCAACCGGCTCTACGGCGTCCTCGACGGGCGCCTCGCGGAATCGGACTATCTGGCCGGCGACGAGTACTCCATTGCGGACATCGCCACCTTTCCCTGGCTGCGCTCACACCGCAAGCAGGGGGTGAACCTCGGTGAATACCCGAACGTGCGGCGCTGGTTCGATGATATCGCCGCGCGGCCCGCCGTGAAGCGCGGCCTCGCAGTGCTCTCCCGCGAAGGCAGCGCCCCGCAGGACGAGAAGGCCCGCTTCGAGAACCTGTTCGGCGGCCGGCAGTACCGGCACCACGGCTAAACTGTAGGTCACATATACGTGATAATAGAGTCGCTGCCAGAGTGAGTGCCGCATGAACTCAGCCCCGTTTCGACGCGTCGGCCTGTTCGCCAAGATATCGGCGCCGGAAACGGCGGGGCTCGTGGCGGACGTGCTGGAGGTGCTTCACGCCGCCGGGGTCGAGGTCGTCATCGAACGGCCCGCCGCCGCGCTGGCCCCGGGGGCGCGTCCGGTCGAGCCGGCAGAGATGGGCACGGCATCCGACCTCGTGGTCGTAGTGGGCGGCGACGGTTCGATGCTCTCCGCCGCACGAGCCATCGACTGGGCCGATGTACCGATCACCGGCATCAACCTCGGCCGCCTCGGGTTCCTCGCGGACGTCTCTCCGCCGGACATGGCGGTCTCGTTGAAGGCGATCCTGAACGGCGACTACACGCTGGAGCGGCGGCTCATGCTGCAGGGCCGGATCGGCGACGGGGTGATCGGGCACGCCTGCAACGACGTAGTCGTCAAGCGCCGGGACGGCAGCCGCCTGCTCGAGCTTGATGCCTGGATCGACGGAACCTGGATCAGCCGCACCCGCGCCGACGGCCTGATCGTCGCCACTCCCACCGGTTCGACCGCCTACGCCCTGTCCGCGGGCGGGCCGATCCTCGCGCCGGGCCTGCGCAATTTCGCCCTGGTGCCGATCAGCCCGCACAGCCTGGGCGAACGCCCCGTCGTGATGCCGGGGGATCAGGCGATCCGCATCCGCCCGCTGCTCGACGCCGCGGAAAAGGCGGAAGCCGTGTTCGACGGGCAGGTCATCCACGCCCTTTCGGACGGCGACGAGCTGGTAATCGAACGCTCGACGCACGAATTGCAGCTGCTGCACCCACCGGGCTACGAGTACTTCGCCACCCTGCGCGAAAAACTCGGCTGGGGAGGCCGCGCGCCCCGATGCTGACCCGCCTGGAGGTGCGCGACCTGGCGGTGATCGCCGCCGCGGAGCTGGAACTGGGACCCGGCTTTACCGTGCTCACCGGTGAAACCGGCGCAGGCAAGTCACTGCTGGTCGATGCGCTGGGCTTGGTGCTGGGCGACCGCGGCAGCGCGACTCTGGTACGGAACAAGGC
>JBJKSR010000207.1:0-5357 GCA_046703965.1 Gammaproteobacteria bacterium
GCGCTCTACCGAACGCCGATCCTGAGCCCGGGCCTGTATCTCGCGGGGGCGGTGGTAATCGCGGCGGTGGTGATCGCCGCCGCCTGGGGACCGGCGCGGCGAGCCGCGCGCACGCCGGTTCGGGATCTCATCGGCGGCGGAGGCACGCAATGATTGCTTCGACATCGGGAGGATCAAAATGAAAGGTTCCGTTTCAAGTCGAATTTCCGGGCTGTTGACCGAATGGCGCAGCACCCTGCGCGGACTCGCGCGCAAACCCGCCTACGCGGTGGCCTCGATCGTGATGCTCTCCCTGGCGCTTGCCGCAAACGGCGCGGTATTCAGTCTAGTCTATGGCTTTCTACTGCGCCCGTTGCCGTATGCAGCGCCGCAGCGGGTTGCCATGGTCACGGAATATTACGCCGCCCGCGGCATGGGCCCCTATCCCACTGCCACGTATCGTGCGTATCACGCGCTGCGCGAATCCCGCGTCGGCCCCTCCGATGTGGGCCTGGCCGATACGGGCGGTACCGCTCCCGTGGAAATCAACGGGACGACACAGGCCATTTTCTACGACACCGTAACGCCTTCGGCTTTCCCGACCGTGGGCGCACGACCGCTTGTCGGCCACTGGCCTTCGGCACAAGCGGGCAAACCCGGCGGCGCGGGTGAAGCCGTGCTTTCCTACAGCCTGTGGCAAAGCGCCTTCAACGGTTCGCCCGCGGCCGTCGGCCAAATGCTCAAGGTTCGCGGAACCGGTTACCGCATAGTCGGCGTCATGCCACCCCATTTCTTTCTGCCGTACGGGGGAATTCAGATGTGGATCACGGAGGCCGTGACCCCGGCGACGATCGCGAACGGGGGTTCCGGGTTCGTTATCGCGCGTCTTTCGCCCGGCACCACCCTCGCGGCGTTCAATGCCCGACTCGAAGCGGCCCGCACCCGCCTGCTGGACAGGATGACGCCCTCCGATCGACGTGAAGCAATCAAGCAGGGCCTCACTATCAGGGCCTTCAGAATCGGCCCCCAACTGCGATCCTATTTCGGGGCCGGAACGGCGGTCTGGTTATTGCAGGCCGCAGCCCTCCTGCTTCTGTTTCTCGCACTTGCCAACACGCTCAATCTGACGCTTGTCCGCCAGCAGGATCGCCTGCCCGAGCTGGCTACGCGCTATGCCATGGGTGCAAACCGGGCGGCCCTGGTGCGCCACGCAGCGATCGAAGTCGTGTCCATCGTCGCGATTGCCGGCGGGTTGGCGCTGTTGCTGACGTGGGCAGGCGTTGCCGGTATCAACGGCTTCGGTATCATCCCGCAGTTCTCGCCGTTTTACGTCGAGTTCGGCGCGCCCGTCGTCGGCTTCATCTTTGTTCTGATGCTGATTTCCGCCCCCTGTCTCGTCGCAGCAACGGGCGGCGTGGCGCGCACCCGCCGATTGCTGGCCACGATCGGTCAGGGACCGGGAACAACGCATGGCCGCGGCGTCGCCATCATGCAGCGCACACTCACGGCCGTGCAAACGGGCCTCGCCTGCGCGCTTCTCATCGCGGCTTTGCTGCTCGGAACCAGCCTGTGGAACCTGTTCACCCGTCCCCTCGGATTTCAACCGCAGGGCCGTGTGGCGATGCAGGTCTTCCTGCCCCGAACGACCAATCCCGCGACGGCCTGGAAAGACGTTGCACCGGCGCTCATGGCGTTGCCGCAAGTGAAGTCCGCCGCCGCCTCGCGGCAGATCCCATTCAGTAACTACGGGGCCGATTTCTCCGATATCTCCGCCAAGGACGACCAGCGCCTGAGCAGCCATCCGGCGATCGTCAGGGTTGTCTCCGCCACCGATACGTTCTTCGGCACGCTCGCCATTCCGCTCCTGCATGGCAACCTCTTCGGGACGACCGGAGCTGCGCGGAGCCATGATGTCGTGGTCAGTGCCAGCCTCGCGAAACGGCTGTTCGGCACCACCGATGCGGTTGGACATACGATCAGTGCCGGGACCCGTCGGCTGCGCATTGTCGGCGTCGTCCAGGACATTCGATGGCAGGCAGCACCCCGCAATGACACGGCCGGCATCGTTTATCTCCCTCTCGACTCGGAAGGCTACTCCGGATTCGTGGACGTTACCGCGCGGATACATGGCAACGCGACCGAGGCGATACGTGTCATCAAGCAGACGATCAAGCGGACCCTTCCGGGCAGCGCGGTTTACCGGACGCACACGATGGGGAACCTCGTGCGCGGCGGACTCGCCTTGCGTGCCGTGGCCGCCGGGCTGGTAGGAAGCTTCGCCGTGCTCGCGCTGATTCTCGCCACGCTCGGGGTTTTCGCGGTCACGGCCTTCGTCGTGCGCCGCCGCCTCGGAGAATTCGGTATCCGCGCCGCGCTCGGCGCATCACCCCGACGACTGCGCAATTCGGGCCTTAGAGAAACGGCCCGGTCCCTGGTACCCGGCATGCTTGCCGGCCTGGCATGCGCCTGGCTGCTGCAGCGCGCGACGTCTTCCTTTCTTTATCACACTGAAACGCTCGTCGTCCCGATCTTCGCTCTCTGCACGGTCCTGATCGCCTCCGTCGTCTTCCTTGCGGCCCTGGTCCCGCTTGCCCGCGTAGCGCGGCTGTCGGTACGCGACCTGATCATAGGAGGCAAAACGTGACGAAACACATTCCATCGCAGTTGGCTGCGAATTGGCCAGGGAGATCCATGCGTTACCTTTCTCAGTCCCTTTCCAGCTTGATCACGGAGTCACGCAGCACCCTGTACGGGCTCGTCCGCAGGCCCGGCTATGCCATTGCGGCATGGGTGATGCTGGGGCTCGCCATAGCCGCCAACACCGCTGTATTCGCTATCGTATACGGCTTCCTGCTGAAGCCGCTGCCCTACGCGAGCCCCAACGAGCTATCCGTAGTGCGCGAGCGGTTGCCTGCCATCGGACAGAAAAGGTCCCTGGTGTCTGCCAAGAGTTATCTGACGCTCAAGCACAACCTCAGCGGCATATCGGACGCGGGTTTGTCCACATGGCCGGACGGCTCACCCGCCACCATTGACGGAAAGACCCGACTCATCGGCTATCAGCGTGTGACGCCGTCTCTCTTTCGCACGCTTGACGTACAACCCCTGATCGGTCGCTGGCCGGCCATGAGCGCGAGCAAGCCCGGCGGCCCGCAGGAAGCCGTTGTTTCCTATCTCTTCTGGCAGGCCCGCCTGGGCGGCGAACAGAACATACTCCACCAGTCGATTCGCGTCGGGAAGCGCTCCTATCGGATCGTTGGTGTCATGCCGCCCGATTTCTTTTACGAGGTGAAGATGAGCGCGTGGCTGCCGCTGGTCATGACACCCTCGCTTGCCCGGAACGGCACCAACATCAACTACTGGATGACCGTGCGGCGCAAGCCAAACCTGTCGCAAAAGAAACTCGACCTGGAACTCGCAAACGCACGTACGAACATTATGGACAGCGCCGGCCCGGACCGTCGGGCGTATCTGAGAAAGGGCGATTACACGGTCGACGCAAGGCCCGTTCATGCGATGTTTCTTGCGCAATACGGCGTAGGCGGTCTGCCGTGGCTGCTCCAGGCGGCGGCAGGTTTGCTTTTGCTGTTGGCCACAGCCAATACCATCAATCTCGCACTGGTCCGGCAACGCTCGCGGCAACATGAATTTGCGTTGCGGCGGGTCCTCGGATCGAGCCGCCGCGCACTGGTACGCCTGATCCTGATCGAGCATTTGCCGGTCGCCCTTGCAGTGGGCGTCACGGCGACGCTCCTGGCCTGGGCTGCCACGGCCGCATTGCATGTCTTCGGCTTGCCGCCTGCGCTGTCTTTCTTCCAGGTCGCGCTCGTTCCGCCTGTCATCCTGTTCGCCTGGGTATTGACCACCGCGTCCATGATCGTGGTTGCCTGCGGCCCCGCCGCCGTTTCAACGGGCCAACGGCTTTTCAGGACGCTCGGTCACGGACCCACGGCGACCGGCGGGAAGGCGCCGCGCCGGCTTCAGCGCCTGCTGGGGACGATACAGATCGCACTGGCCTGTGCACTCGTGATAGCCGGCGGCCTGCTCGGTATGAGCTTGTGGAAGATCCTTGCACAGCCGCTGGGCTTCAGTCCCGCGCATAGAATCGCCGCCGTCGTTTTCAGCCCGCCCAACGCCAACGGCATACGCGAGTGGAAAAGACTGAAGCCCCGGTTGATGGCGCTTCCCGACGTGACGGGTGCCACGGTGTCGGACATGCTTCCATTCTCCAGCGTGGGCCACCCCATGGGCACGGCACACCCTGTCGGCACCGGCAAGAGCAGGGAAAATGTCCGGGTTAACGATCCCTCCGTCGACGCCGATTTCTTCTCGGTACTGAATGTTCAAATTCTGGCAGGTCGAGCCTTCAGCCCAGGCTCCGGATCCAACCCCATGCGCGAGGCCGTCGTCAATGCAGCGCTGGCCAGAGAATTCTTCGGCAGCGCCGAAGGGGCGGTAGGTCAGACCATTCACGTAGGCGAAACCTATCGGATCGTTGGCGTAACGCGGAATGTTGCCTGGAATCCCGTCCCCGGGCAGTTTCCACCCGGCACCGTCTATCGGCCGAGGCGAACAGAGGACGACAGCGAACTCATCGTGGTCGTAAAGACACGTGGCACGACCGCATCGGCCATGGCCTCGCTCAGGCGTACCATCAAACAGACCCTGCCTCGCAGTGCCATTTACAGGATATCGACGCTGTCCCGGTTCGTTCAGGGCGCCTCGGTTTTCCGTGCGGCGGGGGCCGGCATGGTTATCACCTTCGCCTTGCTGGCACTGCTGCTGGCGGCGCTCGGCGTCTTCGCCATCACCGCCTTCATCGCCCGCTCGCGCCTCGGAGAATACGGCATTCGTGCCGCACTGGGCGCAGGACCGGGCGCGCTGCTGCGTCTCGGATTCGGCGAGGCCGCGTGGCTGCTTCTCGTCGGGTTGCCGCTCGGACTTGCCGGCGCCTGGTTGCTCGGGCGCGTGATCGCGAGTGCGCTTTACCAGACGCCGGTTTTCGATGCCGGTCTTTACGCGGCCGGCATCGTCCTTATCGCGGCCGTGGTACTGGCCGCCGCCTGGGGCCCCGCACGGCGTGCCGCAAGGGCTCCGGTACGGGACCTGATCGGGGGGCAAGCCCGATGACGGTCGGATTAACCGTCAGCGTCAGTACAAGCTTCAGGGTCCTTTCCCGGAACGCACATTCGTATACGGGAATGCGATCATGCATCTGATACGTAGCCTTCTCGTCCGCCTGAGACCCGAACCCGCGTTCGCGGCGATCTTCGTCATTACGCTGGCGCTCGGCGTCGGGGCGAACGCGGCCTTGCTGACCGCATTGCGAGGCTACTACCTTGCTCCGTTGCCCTACCACGACAGCGGACGGCTGGTGA
>JBJKSR010000208.1:0-2705 GCA_046703965.1 Gammaproteobacteria bacterium
ACCGAGACCCTGATACGCGAGATCGCTTATGTTCATCCCGATGAGCGCCGAGAGATGCGCGCGGTGCGTTATCTCAACTGGCGGATCAATCGCCAAGTGAACCGCGAAGACACCCTGTTGATCGAGCGTGTGCAGGCCGGAATGAGTTCACAAAGCTATACCGGGGGTCCCCTCGGGGACAACGAGGTCTGTTTGCGCAACTTCGCGCGACGCATCCGCACGCTGATCCCGGAGAGTCGTCGGCCGCGATCGCCGGGACCGGGATGGAGCTTCAGTAGCCCTCACCGGCCGCTTATGTGATACGGGGACGATCCGACGGCGCCCGCAGCGCCACATCGTCCCGGCGGTCTACTCCGGAGCCGCGCGGAGTGTCTTCCGAGGTGAGCGCAGCGCTCCCGAAGCGATCGTCTGTCCACGCACCTGAAGGCACCGGACGTATCCGTGCCAGGCGGCTCAATGTGGAGTCCCTCCTCAGCGGCGGAGACGGTGGATTCGCCTCATCCGATCGTCACGCCTGCGAGAGACCGGTTCTCGTACAGGCATGCCTTGTGGCGCTGTCGCAGATCATCGCCGCAAGGGCCGGTGGATGGTGGCGTCTGAAACGGGGCGTCGAAGCCGGATGACGCGGCGAGAGGGCGCAGCACGCGAGCGTCCGGCCGTGCACGATCTTTATGACTGGTGCACAATCCTCTGATGCATTACCGGTCTTGATTGCTGGCACAGAGTGAAATGCCGGCTGGGTCAACGACAGCAGGAGTCCGGGGCGGAGTCGTGATTGCATCTAAAGCGGCCTCAAATGGCGATTCAGGTCTCCGGGAGGCGAAAGCGAACCTCGCGAGCAGGCCCGGGCGTCGGCTGGACCGCTGCCGGTCAAATGGGGAGGAGCCCTCGCAGTCGCCCGAGTCAATTCAGCTGTGACGGTGGCTTGGCGAGACGGCCGCGTAGGGCTAAGAGTCTGCCCGATGCTCCTTCCCTGTAGCTGCGCATACGGGAAAACCGCGTGAGCGCTGCATCTCCTTCATCACCAGCGTCGCATGGCGATTTCCACGGCATGATTGGGCAAAGCCCTGCGATGAAATCGCTGTACAAGAGTGTCTGTCAGATCGCCCGCGCGGCCGGCCCGGTCTTGGTTTCCGGAGAGAGCGGCGTCGGCAAGGAGCTGATCACGCGGGCGCTACACGAGGAAAGCGACCGTGCCGGGGGTCCGTTGGTTCCAGTCAACTGCGCGGGTATCCCTGCGGAGCTGTTGGAGAGCGAGTTGTTCGGACATGCCTCCGGAGCTTTCACCGGCGCACAGCGCTCCCGGTGCGGCCTGTTCGCCGCGGCGCACGGCGGAACATTGTTGCTCGATGAGATTGGCGATCTTGCGGCCGATATGCAGGCGAAACTCCTTCGGGCGCTGCAGGACGGGCGAGTTCGCCCGATCGGTGCCGATTTCGAGCGCAGCGTGGATGTCCGCGTGATCGCGGCCACCAATCGTGATCTTGAAGGCGATGTCCTGCGTAAGGTGTTTCGCGAGGATTTATTTTACCGACTGAACACCTTCAAAGTCTGGGTGCCACCGCTGCGGCAACGAGGTGAGGACCTGGCTCTGCTCGCAACGTATTTTGCTCGGCATTTCAGCACCAGGCAAAGTCGCAAGGTTGATGGATTGAGCGCCGATGCACTCGCCCTGCTGCAGCGCTATCCATTCCCGGGTAATGTTCGTGAATTAGCCAACATGATCGAACGGGCCGTCACCCTGTGCCCCGGGACGCGGATCGTTCCAACGGACCTTCCGGAGGAAATTCACCTGGCCAGCGCCGGCGTTCCGCACGCCGTGTCCTCTGCGGAACGTCCAGAACTCCAGGCGTTACCGACATTGCGTCAGATTCAACTGCGTTACATTCGGTATGTCCTCGCTCAAGTCAAGGGCAACAAACGTCTCGCTGCGACGATTCTCGGAATCGGTCGTCGAACCTTATACCGGTATCTGCAAGAGTGAGCCGACGCGGCGTGCCATAACGGCGCATGTGTCGATCTGGCGCATAATGGCCTCTGAAATGACGGCACACAAAAACTGACAAGTGTGCGGCGCAACGACCACGACGCGGTTTTTCCTGGAATCGACGCTGGCATGTTCTTTGCATCGCTTCTAAGACGGACCCGAGTGGGTCATGAAGCAAGGGGATCTCGATGCGGTTGAAATTCAAATTCGTCCCAATGGGAATTGGGCTGTTGGCGGTAGCGATCGGAGCGGGTGCCGCGGCGAGGACGCCGCAGTACTCGGCGCAAACTCATCCCGCTGCCGCGATGAAGGCGGCCCCGAGCGCCCACGTGAGCCCACAGACGCTCATGAAATTTAAGCGGGCCTATCGGTCTGTAATGCGGATCGAGAAAACCTACTCGATGAAAGTTGAGCACACGCATAACAGGAAGGTGGCAATGTCACTGCGCCAACGGGCACAGACCAAAATGGTCAATGCCGTTAAGTCCTCGGGCCTGACGGTGGCTCAGTACGACAAATTGATGACGCGGATGCAACGCAATCCAGCGTTCCGCAAGCGGGTGCTCGGTCACTAGAGATCCGTGAGGTGCGCGCCAAGCCCCGCTTGTGCGGGGCTTGGCGCCGCTGCCGCGATGAAGGCGGCCCCGAGCGCCCACGTGAGCCCACAGACGCTCATGAAATTTAAGCGGGCCTATCGGTCTGTAATGCGGATCGAGAA
>JBJKSR010000209.1:0-3906 GCA_046703965.1 Gammaproteobacteria bacterium
AGCGACGCCGGCCGTGGAGATCTCGGTCGACTTAGTCAGGGCAGGCGCAGGCCCCGCATCTCACCGGAGACAGGCATCGGGATAACCGACGGGAACGCCGGTCAGCCGGGGCGGATGACGCACCGGAACCCGATGTGGCCAGTTGAAGTGTCGACGGCCTCGCCCTGGCGAGCGGCGGGGCGGTAGCGCAGGCAGTAGTTCGGCGCGCACAGGTGCGATCCGCCCTTGATCACCTTGCGCGGGATGGCCGAAGCTAGGTCACGACCAGGCCGGGCGACGAACGGGTTGCGGGGCACGCAGCACGGCGCAGCCGCGCCGTGGTGCCGTGGCCGGAAGTAGTCGGCCGTCCACTCCCAGACGTTTCCCGCCATGTCGTACAGTCCGTAGCCGTTTGCCGGGAACGAGCCGACCAGGGAGGTGCCCTCGGACCTGTCCCCTCGGAGGTTCTGCCACGGAAACTGGCCATGCCAGGTATTGGCCATGGGCACGCCATCCGGGGCGAACTCCTCGCCCCAGACGTACGTCGCGCCGTCGAGGCCACCGCGGGCGGCGAACTCCCATTCCGCCTCGGTGGGCAGCGCCTTCCCGGCCCACGTCGCGTACGCCTCGGCGTCGGCATAGGCGACATGGGTAACCGGGTGGCGATCGCGCCGGCTCACGTCGCTGCCCGGCCCGGCCGGATTCCGCCAGCAAGCTCCCGGCACGTACGCCCACCACTGGGTGACGTCACGGAGGTCGACGGGACCGGCCGTGCGCTGGAACACCAGCGAGCCCGGCACCAGCAGGCGCGGGTCTGCATCGGGATAGTCAGCCGGACTTGGCCGCTGTTCGGCGACGGTCTGGTGTGCCGTGTCCGCCGCGAACCGGCCGAAGTCGGCCACCGTCACCGGCCCGATGTCCATCCAGAAACCATCGACTGCGACCCGGTGCGCGGGGCGTTCCTCCGGATAGAACCCGTCCGATCCCATCGTAAAAGTACCGCCAGGAATCCACGCCATTCCCGGCGGCGATGCCGCTCCCATGGCGCAGTCCTACCCGGCAGCCAGGCAAGTCACCCACCGCGGGTGATGCGGCCGTGCTGCGCCGGGGGAAAGGGATAGCGCAAGAGGCTAGCCACCGGCGCGGTGCAGCGTGCACAACCCCAGCCCGGCCGGCCGTTAGCCATGTCCCATCGAAGGAGCCGGGATGAGCACGCAGTTCAAGGGCACGATCAGCACCGACATCCGGGACTCGGTACCGGACTGGACGCCGTTCGAGCCGCCAGTGGCACCAGACGGAGCGCCGAACGTGCTCTACATCGTGCTGGACGACGTCGGCTTCGCGGCGATGGGGTGCTACGGCGGTCCGATCGAGACGCCGAACATCGACAAGATCGCGGCGGACGGCGTCCGGTATACCCAGTGGCACACCACCGCACTCTGCTCTCCGACCCGCTCCTGCCTGCTGACCGGCCGGAACCACACTCGTAATTCCATGGCCTGCATAACCGAGGCGGCGGTTGGCTTCCCGAACGCCAGCGGCACCATCCCGCCGGAGAACGGCATGCTCTCAGAGATTCTCTCCGCCCGCGGCTGGAACACCTACCACGTCGGCAAGTGGCACCTGTGCCCGACCGTCGAGATGAACCTCGCCGCAACCCGGCGAAACTGGCCGACCGGCCGCGGCTTCGAGCGGTCCTACGGGTTTCTCGGTGCGGAGACTAATCAGTGGTATCCGGAGCTTGTCTACGACAACCACCCGGTCGATCCGCCGCGCTCGCCCGAGGAGGGCTATCACTTCACCGCTGACATCACGGACAAGGCCATCGAGTTCATCAAGGACGCGAAGGTGGTCGCGCCAGAGAAGCCGTTCTTCCTCTACTACGCGCCGGGTGCCTGCCACGCGCCGCACCATGCGCCCAGAGACTGGATAGAAAGGTACCGGGGGCGGTTCGACGCAGGCTATGAAGCCATCAGGGAGCAGATACTGGCGCGTCAGAAGGACCTCGGGCTGGTACCGGGTGACACCCTACTGCCGCCGGTCAACCCGATCGGCACCCCGCAGGGGCGGACCGGGCCGGATGGTCAGCCGTTCCCCGTGACGGACTACACCAAGCCGTGGGACGCCCTGTCGGCGGACGAGAAGCGCCTCTTCTGCCGCATGGCGGAGGTGTACGCGGGCTTCCTGTCGCACGCCGACCACCACATCGGCCGGCTGCTCGCCTACCTCGAGGAGTCGGGCCAGTTGGAGAACACGCTCATCGTCGCCGTCTCCGACAACGGCGCGTCCGGCGAAGGCGGCCCGGACGGCTCGGTGAACGAGAACCGGTTCTTCAACGGCATCCCTGAGGACCTGCAGACCAACCTCGCCATGATCGACGAGCTCGGCGGCCCGAAGACCTACAACCACTACTGCACCGGCTGGGCGATGGCGTTCAACACGCCGTTCAAGTTGTGGAAGCGATTCGAGTTCAACGGGGGCACGGCCGATCCCTGCATCGTCTCCTGGCCGTCAGGAATGCAGGCCCGTGGCGAGGTCCGTCATCACTACCAGCACGCGATCGACATCGTGCCAACGATCCTGGACTGCCTGGGCATCGATGCGCCGGCCCAGATCGGCGGCCACACGCAGACCGCGTTCGACGGAGTGAGCATGCGCTACAGCTTCGACGACCCGTCTGGCCTGTCCCACCGGCGGACCCAGTTCTACTCGATGCTGGGCTCGCGCGGCATCTGGCACGACGGCTGGAAGGCGGTCACCACCCATCCCACGATCAGCGGCTGGGGCCACTTCAACGATGACACGTGGGAGCTGTACCACACCGACACCGACCGGGCCGAAGTGCACGACCTCGCTGACGATCAGCCGGACAAACTGCGCGAGCTAGTCAACCTGTGGTTCGCCGAGGCCGGGGCCAACGGGGCGTTCCCGCTTGACGACCGGTCGGCGGTTGAGGTCCTCAACACGCCCAGGCCGCAGTCTGGCAGCGCCCGCAACCGGTACGTCTACTACCCGGACACCGCCGACGTCCCCGAGCACCAGGCAGTCAACATCCGCAACCGTTCCTATAGCATCGGTGCGCTTGTCGACATCCCCGGACCAGGCGCGGAAGGCGTGCTGTTCGCCCACGGTTCGCGGTTCGGCGGCCACACTCTGTATGTCAAGGACAACCGGCTGCATTACGTGTACAACTTCGTCGGCATCACCGAGCAGAAGATCGACGGAACGCAGGACGTGCCGGCCGGCAGGAACCTGATCCTCTCCGCGTCCTTCAGCAAGGACGGCGAGAACCCGCCGGGCGTAGCGACCGGACTGCTAGCGCTCTACCATGGCGATCGCAAGGTCGCCGAGGGCCGGATCAAGACCCAGCCCGGCAGCTTCGAACTCGCCGGCGAAGGGCTGTGCGTTGGCCGCTGCAGCGGCGAAGCCGTCACCGACGACTATCCGGGAACGCGGCCGTGGCGGTTCGCCGGCGGCACCATCAAGCGAGTCGCCGTTGACGTCAGCGGCGAGCCGTACCGTGACCTGGAGCGCGAAGCCGTCGCGATGCTCGCCCGTGAGTAACCTTCCCTGGGCGAAGGCGATGCTGAGCGGTACTGTTCCAGCATGCTCGCCGCGCCCCGTCTGCGTCAGGTTGCTCTGGTCGTTACCGACTGCGAGGGAACGGCCAGGCAACTGCAGGAAACCTTCGGCTGGCCCGAGCCGTTCCGCGATCCGGGCGTGGGCCAGTTCGGGCTCACCAACGCGGTGTTCGCCGCGGGCGACACGTTCGTGGAAGTGGTCGCGCCGGTCCGGGCCGCGACTACCGCTGGCCGTTACCTGGATCGCCGCGGCGGCGACAGCGGCTACATGGCCATCTTTCAGGTACCGGATCTAGTGCAGGCGCGCCGCCGGGTGCAGGAAGCGGGCGTGCGCGTGGTGTGGACC
>JBJKSR010000210.1:0-2842 GCA_046703965.1 Gammaproteobacteria bacterium
TATTTCGACAATCTGTTGCCCGAAGGCGCACAGCGCCTGGTGGTCATTCCGAAGGGGCTGGAAGGTGCCCGCCCGTTTAATGAGAACGATGTCATCGGGCTACTTTCCGTTCTTGGCGGCGAATGCCCCGGAGCGGTCACGCTCACTCTCGAGGGGGAGCCGCCGCCGAAAGTTCCTGGTGTAATTCCCGACGATTACGCACCGCTCACCGATGGTGAGGTCGAACGCATGCTGCGTGACGTTGCGCGCGGGCGTATACCCGCCCAAGGCGACCGGGCTTCGCTTCCTGGCGTACAACGGAAGGTGGCGCTCTCCACCGTTGCCGGTGGTGAGACATTCCTGAAGGCGGTCGCCAGGGGCGTCCCAAGCACGCATTTCATGAAAGTGGAGCCCGCCAATGACCCTCGCTTTGAAGGTGGCGTGATCAGCGAGCTTCTCTGTATGCGCGTCGCAGCTGCTGCCCGCCTCTCCGTCGCTGACGTGGATGCGATTTCATTCGACACCCTGAACGCGCTGCTGGTGCGCCGCTACGACCGCATCGTGTTCACCGATGGCGCCGTGCGCCGCGTACATCAGGAGGACGCCGCCCAGGCTCTCGGGCTGGACCGTAAGCTGAAATATGACAAGGATGCCCGGAAGGCATTGAGGGACGCGGGAATCTCCGCCCTGATGGGGCCGTTTGCGGCGTTGACTGCCACTCCCGGCGACACGCGCGACATCATTCGTCGCGCGGTGTTCCTGAACTGGCTGCTCGGCAACAATGACGCGCACATGAAGAACTTCTCGCTTCTCCATCCGGCGGACGGCGGGCCGCCTGCGCTCGCCCCTCTCTATGACATCGTGTCGGTCGAGTCGCTTCCAGGCGGCTGGAAGGAGATGGCGATGCCCATAAACGGCGTGTAACTGCCCAGCTTTGGCCGGACCGGGTCTGGGGAGCCGAGGTGTTGGCGGGAGGGGACGCGCGGAAATGGGAGGCGACCGGGGCGAAGATTTTTCTTGACATGACTCCGTTGCCCGGACTCCGAGGAGTCGGTGGATCGCACCGCCTTTGAACAACTCTCGAAGCAAGACCTGATCGCCCTGCTGGTAGAGCAGCAGGCGCGCATTGCGGAGCTGGAGCGCCGGCTCGGGCTGAACAGCAGCAACAGCGGCAAGCCGCCGTCGAGCGACGGGCTAAAGAAGCCGGTGCGGGTCAGCAGCCTGCGGGAGCGCTCGAGCAAGAAGCCCGGCGGACAGAAGGGCCATCCGGGGGAGACGCTGTCTCGGGTCGAGACGCCCGATGTGGTGATCGACCATTATCCGGCGGCCTGCGCCGGGTGTGGCGCAGAGCTGAATGCGGCGATGGCCACCGGCCACACCGCGCGGCAGGTGTTCGATCTGCCCGAACCACAGCCGCTGATCGTCACCGAACACCGGGCGCATGAGTGTCGGTGTGCCGCCTGCGGCAGCAAGACGCGGGCAGGCTTCCCCGATTGGGTTGCCGCACCGGTGCAGTATGGCAAACGGATCGGCGCCATCGTGCTCTACCTGCTGCACTACCAGTTGCTGCCGGAGAAGCGTCTGGCAGCCCTGATGTTCGATCTGTTCGGCGTGCGCATCGCCACCGCGACCATTGCCCGGATCAGCCAGGACGGCGCCAGGCGCTTCCAGGGTTTTGCCGAGGCCGTGCGCGATCATGTGGCAGGGGCGCCGGTCAAGCATATGGACGAGACCGGTTTCCGCATTGGCGGCAAGACACAATGGCTGCACATCGCCTCCACCAAGCTGCTCACCTTCTATCGGGTCTCGCCCAAGCGTGGCAGCCTGCTGGCGAACGTGGTGGGCATCGTCGTGCACGACCACTGGAAACCGTACTACACGTTGAAAGGCGTGCTACACGCGCTGTGCAACGCGCATCACCTGCGTGAACTGAAGGCGCTGGTGGAGATCGAGAAAGAAGACTGGGCACGGCGGATGCAGCGTCTGCTATGCCGGGCCTGCCACGCGGTCAATCTGGCACACGCGCGAGGCAAACCGCTCAAACCGGAACTGATCGCGCTGATCGACCGCTGCTACGACCGCATCCTGGCGGACGGCCTGGCGTTCCATGAAGCGCAACCCGCCTTGGCGAAGGCCAGGCCGGACGGGCGGCCGCCGCGACGGGTGGGCCACAACCTGCTGCTGCGGCTCGATACGCGAAAACCGGACGTGCTTCGCTTCCTCACCGACCCGAAGGTGCCGTTCACCAACAACCTCGCCGAGCGGGACGGGCGGATGATGAAACTGCGCCAGAAGATCTCCGGCGGATTCCGCTCCGTGCAGGGCGCTGAGGATTTCGCGGTGATCCGCTCCCTGATATCGACCGCCCGCAAGCAGGACTGGGATCTGCTCCAGACGCTGAAGGCCGATCCGAACCTGCTCGCCGCTGAACTGCGCCTAGTCTGATCGCGTCGGACCTGGGTAGTTACCGCCCGGATTGTTGCAGGCCACGCAGATACGCGACGGCGCCGTCGGCATCCTGGCCGCTCTGGTCGGCAACCACTCGCAGCAACATGGCGTGTACGTCCCGAGCCATTGCCTTGGCGTCGCCGCACACGTACAGGTACGCGCCGTCCTGCAGCCAGGCGAACAGATCACGGCGAGCTTCCCAGATGCGGTGCTGCACGTAGATCTTGCTGCTCTGATCGCGCGAAAAGGCCAGTTCGATGCGGTTCAATACGTGATTGGCAAGCCAGTCCTGCCACTCCAGCTGATACAGGAAGTCGTGCGTGAACCGGCGGCCGCCGAAGAACAGCCAGTTGCGCCCCGTCGCTCCGCTGGCTTCGCGCTGCTGCTGAAAGGCGCGGAACGGCGCCTCGCCGGT
>JBJKSR010000211.1:0-2762 GCA_046703965.1 Gammaproteobacteria bacterium
CAACGACCAGCTGCCGCTGTTCGCGAAGGAGCTGTCCGAGCTGACCGGCTACGCGCGCGTGCTGCCGATGAACTCGGGCGCCGAAGCGGTCGAGACCGCGATCAAGGCGGCCCGCAAGTGGGGCTACAAGGTGAAGGGGATCCCCGAGGGGAAGGCCGAGATCATCGTCTGCTCGGACAACTTCCACGGGCGCACCACGACCATCGTCGGCTTCAGCACCGAGCCGCAGTACAAGGACGGCTTCGGCCCGTTCACCCCCGGCTTCAAGGTGATCCCGTTCGGCGACGCCGACGCGCTGGCGAAGGCCATCACCCCGAACACCTGCGCGTTCCTCGTCGAGCCGGTCCAGGGCGAGGCCGGCATCGTGATCCCGCCGCACGGCTTCCTGGCGAAGGCCGCGAAGCTCTGCCGCGAGAACCGGGTGCTGCTGCTCGCCGACGAGATCCAGAGCGGGCTGGGCCGCACCGGCAAGCTGTTCGCCAGCGAGTGGGAGGGCGTGCGGCCCGACGGGATGATCGTCGGCAAGGCGCTCAGCGGCGGCTTCTATCCGGTGAGCGCCTTCCTCGCGGACGACGCGGTGATGGGCGTGTTCGCCCCCGGCGACCACGGTTCGACCTTCGGCGGCAACCCGCTGGGATGCGCGGTGGCGCGCGAGGCGCTGAAGGTGATCGTCGAGGAGAAGCTGGTCGCCAACTCGCTCAAGCAGGGCGAGCGGCTGCTCGCGGAGCTGCGGAAGATCGACGCGAAGAGCATCGTGAAGGTCCGCGGCGTCGGCCTGTGGATCGGCGTCGTGCTGGACCGGCCGGCCCGCCCCTACTGCGAGGCCCTGATGGAAGAGGGGATGCTCTGCAAGGAGACCCACGCGAAGGTCATCCGCATCGCGCCGCCGCTGACGATCACGCGCAAGGAGGTCGACTGGGCCGTCCGGCGCATCGCGAAGGTGTTCAAGCGGCTGGGCTGAGCCGACTCGGCGAGGCGGAACGGAAACCCGGACCGGGGGCGGTCCGGGTTTCCCGCAACTTGCGCGGCGCTCTCACGCGTCGGCCGGCTGCGGCGTCTCGCGGATCTCGACCCGGATCATCGCGTCGCCCTGACGGATGGCCTCCACGACGTCGCCGCCGCGGACGACCGTCCCGAAGACCGTGTGGCGGCCGTCGAGATGGGGCTGCGGACAGTGGGTGATGAAGAACTGGCTGCCGTTGGTGTCGGGGCCGGCGTTCGCCATCGAGAGCACCTTGGCGCCGTGTCGCAACGGGTTCCCGTGGAACTCGTCCGCGAAGCGGTAGCCGGGCCCGCCGCGGCCGGTGCCGGTGGGGTCCCCGCCCTGGATCATGAAGTCGTCGATCACGCGGTGGAAGACCACCCCGTCGTAGAAGCCCTCGCGGGCCAGGAAGACGAAGTTGTTGACGGTCCGCGGCGCGTGCTCGGGGTGCAGCTCGATCTCGATCTCGCCGCGTCCGGTGACGATGACGGCGCGGTATTCGTTCGCGACGTCGATGCACATCTGCGGCGGGGCGGGCCATTGCTTCTCGGACATGGAACCTCCCGTGGTTCTCGGGGAACGCGGCGTCAGGCCGCGAAACGGTGGCGGAAGACGAAGTACACGGCACCCAGGATGCAGAGCGCCGCCCACAGGTAGTCCCGGTGCAGCGGCTCCTTCATGTAGAGGATCGAGAACGGCACGAACACCGTCAGCGTGATCGCCTCCTGCAGGATCTTGAGCTGCCCGAGGTCGAGCGCGCGGTGTCCGATGCGGTTGGCCGGCACCTGGATCAGATACTCGAACAGCGCGATCGCCCAGCTCGCCAGCGAGGCGAGGATCCAGGGCCGATGCGACATGTTGCGCAGGTGGCCGTACCAGGCGAAGGTCATGAAGACGTTGCTGCAGAAGAGCAGCGAAGCGGTCGCCAGCAGGGTCCTGCTCATGTCGGTCGGCCCTCGGTCGAACGGTTGGCGAAGAGGTCCGCCCGGATCGGCGCCGGGCCGTCAGAAGACGATCCCGTCCCCTGCCTCGCGAAGCACGAGATGGAAGAAGGCGCAACGTCCGCAGCCTTCCGCCTTCTGGGCGAACGAACCCTGAGGCTCGCCGCCGCAGAGCGTGCCCGCCACACGCCAGCAGTAGCGCCCGGCCATGCGCCCGCCGTTGACGCCGTCGCTCTGTCGGTGAACGGCCGCAGGACAGACCCCGAGTTCCTCGGAGCGGCTTCCTGACGGCTCGCGGCCGCAGGCGAAATATTCCCAGCAGTTGATGGCGGCCATCGTTCCCCTCCCCACCGCCGCCGGAGATCCCCGGCGACACGGAGCCCGCGGGACCCAGGCATTTAACAATATCCTGGCGAGCGCGCAACCGAATTGTATCCTGGGGAAACACCGACGAAGAAAGGGAGTCCATGTCCTCGTTCCTGTCCCGCATGCGACGCGCCGGCCGTCGCCCGGCCGACGGCGGCAATCCCATCCTCGAGGGTCCCGTCAACAAGACGCTGCTCGGGCTGAGCATCCCGATGATCATGGCGATGCTCCTGGTCACCGGCTTCGGGCTGGTCGACATGCTGTACCTGGGCCGCTTCTCGAAGGAGGCCATGGCGGCGATCTCGCTGGCATTCCCGGTGAGCTACCTCGTGCATTCGATCGCCGGCGCTCTCGGCCAGGGCGCCACCTCGCTGTGCTCGCGCCTCGCCGGCGCCCGCGCAGAGACCCACGTGCGCAACCTGGTGTGGGACGTCCAGCTGGTGGTGGGGGTGATCGCCGCGGTGATCACGCCG
>JBJKSR010000212.1:0-12430 GCA_046703965.1 Gammaproteobacteria bacterium
CGCCACGCCAGGCATCGTGTTCAACCACTGGTCGGTCGACGAAGGCCAGCAGCTGCGCTATACCGCGCCCAACGCCGATGAAGGCGTCGTGTTCAGCTACTACCTGAAGTCCGCGCTCAAGCCCAGCGGCCACAAGGGGCCGGTCAAGATCGAGATCACCCGCGGCGGACAGACCATCGACACCGTTCACGGCCCGGGCAAGCCCGGACTCGACCAGGTCGAATGGGGCATGAACTACAAGGGCCCCACGCCGATGGGCAAGGGCCATCGCATGCCGGGACCGGACGTGATGCCCGGCCGGTACAAGGCCGCCGTCACGGCAGGCAAGCACACCGCGGACCAGGAGGTCACGGTGTCGCTGGATCCGAACGTTTCCATCAACCCGGCCGACTACAAGGCGAAGCTCAAGCTGTCGCTGGAGTTCACGGCGATGATGGGCGCCACCAACGAGATGATCAACCGCCTCAACGGCTGGTCCGGCCAGCTCGATGCGATCAAGGGCGCGATCCACGATGACAAGGCGCTCTCCGGACAGGCCGACGGGCTCGCCAAGAAGATCAAGACGTTGAAGGACGCCCTGCTGCAGCCCGACGTGCAACACGACGTCGCCGAGGGCTTCCTGCACACGCTGCCGCGCCTGCACGGCGAGCTGCAATGGAACGGCTTCTTCCTCGGCGGCTACGGGCAGGCGCCGGGTGAACCCATCCTGAACAAGGCGGCCGAACTGCGTACGAAACTGAGCGGCTACATCGACCAGTTCAACACGCTGCGTACCAGGACCATCGCCGACTTCAACCAGGCCGCCTACAAGGCCGGCGCCGGTACGCTGTCGCAGGGCAAGGAGCTGAAACTCGAGGTCGCTTCCCCGCCCGAATAGGTCCGGGCGCGCCCGATGGAGGCGATGTCATCGACGCAGTCCGGATGCTCGAACGCATCCGGACTGCGCTCGACCTGCCCCGGGTGCCGCAGACACGGCATTCGTTCCGTTGGCTGATCAGGGGTATGCTGTTCAGTCTGGTTATGCGGGGTAGCGCGAAACGCCCTCCCAATGAGAAACAACCGCCCGGGACACAAGCCGCCGCGTCGCGGCTCGCTGAGCCGGCTGCTCAGCAGGATGCTGCTGAGACTCTGGGGCTGGCGGATCGCTCCTTTTCCCGATATCGACAAGGCCGTTGCCGTGGGCGGCCCGCACACCTCGAACTGGGATGGGCTCCTGGGCATACTCGGCGCCACGGCCCTGGGGCTCGATACGGCATTCCTGATCAAGGCCAGCGCTTTCAGATGGCCGCTCGGTCCCTGGCTGCGCCGGATGGGGGGCGTCCCCGTCGATCGCACGCGAGCCACCGGCGCGGTCGACCAGGCCGTGGAGATGTTCCGGGACAGTGAACGGCTGATCATGGTCGTGACGCCGGAAGGCACGCGTACCAACGCACCCAGGTGGAAAACCGGTTTCTACCACATTGCCCGGCTGGCCCGGGTGCCGATGGTGTTGGCTGTCCCCGACTACTCCCGGAAGGAGCTGAACTTTCCCCTGGTCATCGAGCCGGGCGACGACATGGAAGCAGACATGCGGAAAATGATCGAATGCTTTGCCGATACCACGCCGCGGCACCCGGACAAACTGTCGGCACCGGTAAAGGCCGAGCGCGAACGAAGGCTGGCCGGCCGGAAACAGGCACGTCGTCAGCGGTGACTCCGAACCGGTCACGTATTTGTCAACACGGCTTCACTCCGGCTTCACTGCCAACCCTTAACGTGCCGTCCACGATCCCCGGATGGAGCTATCCCCATGCATTTCGTCATCGCCAATTTTTGGTCCACACCCCGTCTACTCGACTGTAGGGGCTCACGTATCGTGCGCGGATCCCGCACCCGTGCCGCATCGACACGTGCACGGCCCGAGATCGTTCCGATTCCCGTCGAACGGGCCGACGCCCGACTTCAGGCCTACCGGTACCCGACCGCAAACGACCCCCTCACACCCAGGAGGCGGGCCTGACACGGCATCCACCGGCCGCCGGCAGGAAGGCAAATCAAGGGGGCATTGGATGCCGTAGCCCGGCGCCACGGCGACCACGGAAATCGCAACTCGCCGGCCGGCGAGAGTTGGCTCAGCGATTGCTATGGGTCGCCGGGGATCCCGTTCCTTGCTCGGGGCCCGTTCGTACCACCTCGAGCACGAAACCGTGGCGCCCCGTAACCCTGATGTCTTCGTTTGCCTGCAGGGAATCGCTCGATTCGACCTTCCACAGTTCTCTTCCTATTCGCGCCAATCCGCATGACCCGTTTGCCTGGACCAGCGTGCCATGGGAATTCAGCAACGTATGTATCCCGATGGGCGACGGACGATGCATGATCCTGATCACGACGTAGTAGAACCAGGCGGAGAGCACGACGACGACGAGATAAATAGCCGTCGCCATCGGCCACGGCAGGAGCCAGAAGACCGGCAACGCGAAAACCGGCATGAACAGGACGAGATGGCACATATCGCTGGCTCCCCCGGCGTGACTACGATGTTCCGCTCATTTGGACAGCAACGACCGCTTTTCCTCGAACTCTTCCCTGTCGATTTCCCCCCGGGCGAAGCGCTCCTCCAGAATGTCCAGAGCGGTCTTGCGTGGCGCCGGAGATATGGATTCCGGCCGATGCGCGTTCCCGAACATCCAACGCAGAGCACCGATCACCAGGGCCACGACGAGGACTACGACCAGGAACATCATCAACCAACCGAAAACTCCGCCGCCCCAACCTCCGCCGTACATCATGCCGGGACCATAGTGATAGCCGCCCCCGTAGCCCCAGGCCGGAACGGCGGCCAAACCCGAGATGCCGAATGCCGCGATACCTCTCGCCATCGCCGTACGCATGGTCCTTCTCCTGCTGGAATCCTTCCGTCATCAGCCGAAATTAAATCACCGTCGCGAGACGCCAATGGTGATCCAGATCAACTCTCACATGGTTGGATTACCCGGCGGGAAGCCGGCTCCGCAGGCTTGCCGCTGCAGTCAAAGGACACTTGACCCCGGTCAAGGCGGGCATCTCAGAAATGCCTAAAATCATCCAGGTAAGCCCCGGCAGGCGGGGCGAGGGGCGGGGGCAGATTCGATGTCAAAGAAGCCAACCCGGCGTATTGCGGCATCCAGGCGGGCACACGCCTGGATGCCGGTGTTGCCGACGTTGGCATACGTCCTGCTAACCTTCCACGCAGGCATCGCCCTGGCCTCGAGAGCACCAACGGCTACGGGCCTCGTTTCCACTCTTCCGGCCTCCCCTGCGGCACTTTCCGACAGCCAGACTCCTGCTCCGCTCGAGCCCTGCTGCGGGGAACGGCAATGCACCACGCTGCTGACGGCGCCCCCCTTGATCCCGAGCGCGACCCGGCAACCCGCAAAACCTCATCACGACACGGTTGCATCCCTCGCGGATCCGGGGACGCTCATCCCGGCCGACACCATCCCTGCGCCGTTCCCGGCGCGGGACCGGGATCCGCCCGGACATCTTCCCGTTTATCTCGCCACGGCGCGCCTGCGAATTTAATCGCCAGGTCTTACCACGGCGCCCGGCGTCACCGCCCGAAATCGCGCAACGCACTCATTTGCGTTCAGTTTTGGAATCCCGGCACGCGGTGCATAAACGCCGGATTCAACACCCAACCTCTAGATGGTGCGCCTCGCACCAGGCATTGAAAGGAGTATCGACCATGAACAAGCGAATTATCTGGCTGCTTACGGCAGCGACCCTGATGTTCAGTGGAGCCGCCATGGCGGCCAGTCAGGGAATGGGCCCCGGGATGATGGGCGGCTACGGCCAAGGCATGATGTACGGTACCGCACCCGCGCCCCAGACCGGATCCAGCGCAAATGCGGGTTACTACCGCATGGGTCCCGGCATGATGGGCGGCTACGGCCGCTATGGCATGGGCCCCGGCATGATGATGGGCGGCTACGGCGGCTACGGCATGGGCCCCGGCATGATGTACGGCTATGGCGCGTACGGCCTTGGCCTTACCACTCAGCAGCACGGCAAAATCGCCGGGATATGGAACGAGTCGATCAACAAGGCGTGGCCGATCATGGGGCAACTGCGTGAACAGTACTTCCAGTTCATGCAGCTCATGCGCGAAGAAACCCCGGATCGTACTGCAATAAACAAAATCTACGCACGGATCAGCGACCTGCGCAAGCAACTGCTCGATGTGCGCCTGGACGCGCGGCAGCAAATGATGGGAATTTTGACGGCCGATCAGCGCAAGAAACTGGAGCAGCGCTTCTACCATCGCTGGTAGTGCCCGGCCCCTCGCACCGACGGGGAGAGGCGCAGGCGAATCGTGCAGCGGCGCGCCTGCGCTCCTCTCCCGTCACGGACCGGCCCGGCCTTGCCGGACGAATCGAATACGTGAGAGGTGAAACAGCATGACAATCTTTCGCACCACCTTAAAGCCACGCTACCTGTGGCCAGTCGTGGCGGCAGCCCTGCTCGTCTCGGTCACAGCATGTAATGCAGGCCAGGCGGGATCGGCCATTCCGGCCGGCGCCGGGATACACTCCTGGTTCGAAAACGGAACCGGGGGGCACTACGTTGCGCCTGTCATAGCAGGTTCGACACGATCGCTTGCATCCGGAAACCGAATCGGCCTGGTTCTCACCGATACCCACTGCACGCCCGATGCCGCGGGCCTCAGCCATTGCCACAACAGCATCCAGTTCAACGACGGCAGCCGGATCACCATCAGGGACAACCACCAGATGAGCCGCCACCGCTGCCTGCGGCCCGGAGAGCGGATCCGGGTCACGCGCCTCAAGGAGGGATGGGTAACCCTGCAGACCGGAATCCAGGCCGGTGCGAACCGCTGAACATATCCGCCGTGTGCCGGGTAGCCGGCAACGGCGAACGGACAACACGTTCGCGGCGTGGCCGAGCTGATGGACGATGCCGGTTCGATTGGCATGCTGGCCGCGATCGCCGGCGGGGCAGCGTCCTTCCTGTCCCCCTGCGTGCTGCCGCTGGTGCCCGGCTACGTCTCGTATACCATCGGGGTGGACGGCGTCCGTACACGCGGGTTCAGGGCGCGTCTGGCGGGTGCAGCCCGGGGGCTGCCCTTCGTGGCCGGCTTCTCGACGGTGTTCATCACGCTTGGCCTGGGCATCGACGCGGTATCCCGATTGCTGCTTACCCATCGGCGGGCGACAGAGATCGCGGGCGGCATCATCATCGTTCTATTCGGGTTGATCCTGATCGGCGCCCTGCGCCTGCGGCTGCTTTACCGTGATCTTCGTGCTCGTCCCGAGCCGTCGCCACAGCGACGCATCCTCGGCGGCTATCTCCTGGGGGTTGCGTTCGCCGCCGGGTGGACTCCGTGCATCGGCCCCATCCTGGGCGCCATCATGACGTTGGGAGCAACGGGCGACATGGGAAATGCCGTGGTCCTGATGCTGCTCTACGCGGCCGGCCTTGCCGTGCCTTTTCTTCTCGCCGGTGCCGCCGCCGAAACCCTCGCGGCCCGCATGCGCACGTTCGTGCGTTTCGGCGCGTGGGTGCAACGCATCGCGGGCGCGGTGCTCGTCGTGATGGGCATCGCCGTGGCGACCGGATTACTTACGCGGGTCGAGTCCTGGCTGCTTGCTGCATTCCCGATGCTTTCCAGATTGGGATGACGGCCGGCTTCGCGATCTCGCCGGGCAAGTTGTGGTGCCCGGGGCCGGAGTCGAACCGGCATGGCCTTGCGGCCCGCGGATTTTAAGTCCGCTGCGTCTACCGATTTCGCCACCCGGGCCGGGTCCACTGCTTTGGTATGGATGGAGGCCAGAGTCGGAATCGAACCGGCGTACACGGCTTTGCAGGCCGCTGCATGACCACTCTGCCATCTGGCCTTCGCGTCAGCGCAATATAACAGCTCGCCCCACCACGTTGCCACACGCCGCGTCGGCCACAAAAAACCCCGGCCGGCCGGGGTTCAGGGAGCTGTTCACCGTTATGCTGACATTGACTCGAATCTGGAGCGGGAAACGAGATTCGAACTCGCGACCCCAACCTTGGCAAGGTTGTGCTCTACCAACTGAGCTATTCCCGCGTTCAGGCCGACTATTTTAGAGGCGTAGTCACGGCTGTCAAGCCTGCGGGACCCCCCCGGACCGGAATGGGCTGCTGCGGGCGAGGCGGAGACGCGCGGAGCACCGCTCCGCCTCGTGCCGGGGCGCGCCTTGGCTCCCGATACCGCGCTAGTGCCCGATCGGAATGGTCGGGGCGAGAGGATTCGAACCTCCGACTTCCTGCTCCCAAAGCAGGCGCGCTACCAGGCTGCGCCACGCCCCGCCTCGGCGCATGTTAGCCGCCCCGGAGACCCCGGTCAACGCATCCGTGGACGGGGTCGGTACAATGGCCTTCCACGCATCGCGAAACGCCCATGACCGCTCGCCTGCTGGACGGCAAGGCCGTCGCCCTGCAAATCCGCCGCGACCTGCGCGCCGAGGTGGAAGCGCTCCTCGAGGCCGGCCAGCGCCGGCCCGGACTCGCGGTGGTCATGGTCGGTGCCGACCCCGCCTCCCAGATCTACGTCCGCCACAAGCGCGACGGCTGCCGCGAAGTGGGCATCGAGACAACGGCCTACGAACTGCCGGCGGATACCCATGCCGAGGAACTCAACTACCTGATCGAGCGGCTCAACGCGCAGGATTCGATCGACGGCATCCTGGTGCAGCTTCCCCTGCCCGGGCATCTCGACGCGGCCGACCTGCTCGAGCGAATCGACCCCGCCAAAGACGTGGACGGCTTCCATCCCTACAACGTCGGCCGCCTGGCGCAGCGCATTCCGACGCTGCGCTCATGCACGCCCAAGGGGATCATGCGCCTGCTGGAGAGCATCGGCGAGCCGTTCAAGGGGCGCGACCACGTCATCGTCGGCGCCTCCAACATCGTGGGCCGGCCGATGGCGCTCGAACTGCTGTTCGCGGGCGCGACGGTTACCGTCTGCCACAAGTTCACGGCCGACCTGCGCGCTCACGTCGGGCGCGCCGACGTGCTTATCGTCGCCGTCGGCAAGCCCGGCGTGGTACACGGCGACTGGGTCAAACCGGGCGCGACGGTGATCGACGTCGGCATGAACCGCTTGGAAGGCGGCAAGCTGGTCGGCGACGTGGACTTCGAGGCGGCCGCCGAACACGCGGCCTGGATCACCCCCGTCCCCGGGGGCGTCGGTCCCATGACCGTGGCCATGCTCCTGGAGAACACCCTGGAAGCCTACCGGCGCCGGCAATAGCGGCTGGCCCACATGAGACGCTCCCCGCGCCTCACGGCCCATAGGAAGGCGGCCTGTCGGCTGCCGATGCGCCCCATTCAGCGTCCGCCCCATCCCCCATTCTGAAGGTCAAGACCGTCGGGCCTCCGGCATGACCGGAACCCGAACCACCGAGGATCAGCGCGGCCGGCAGCCAGTCCCTGGACCACGGGCGGCCATCGACCCGGAGGCCGTGCACGTAGGTGCTCATCGACGCGCCGGGGGCCGACAGCTTCACCCGGCGACCGTTGCCCAGGTGCAAGGTCACCTCGGGAAACACGGGCGCACCGAGCACCAGCACCGGCGCCCCCGGCGTCTCCGGGTACATGCCCAGGTACGCCCAGACCAGCCACGAACTCATGGCGCCCAGGTCGTCGTTTCCCGGCTCGCCGCCCGGCGAATCCGAGTAGACGCTGGCAAGCAGCCGGTGCACGACCGCCTGGGTCTTCCAGGGCACGCCGGTGTAGTCGTATATCCAGGGCATGTCGAGGCTGGGCTCGTTGCCGGCCCAGTAATAGGGTTCGTTGGGGCCCACGTTGAGC
Organism: Gammaproteobacteria bacterium; assembly: GCA_046703965.1. Classification (GTDB taxonomy): domain Bacteria; phylum Pseudomonadota; class Gammaproteobacteria; order JAKDMP01; family JAKDMP01; genus JBAUSV01. The sequence continues at coordinate 7,819 of JBJKSR010000212.1, forward strand.
TTCCGGAACAGCCTATCGAGGCGTTTCGTCGCCGTCGCGTCGCCGCCCATCGCGGCAATCAGGCCGCGCAGATCCTGCGGCACCATCCAGGTGTACTGAATCGTGTTGCCTTCCTCGAAACCCCGCTGACCATACGAATCGTGCCGGATCTGAAACGCCGATCCGGAGGGGAACCGGCCGTCCGGGGACCGCGGTTCGCTGTAGCCGGCAAAACCGCGGAACCGGGCCTTCTTGTCAAACACGTTCGCCCAGTCGCCGGAACGCTCCAGAAACTTCCGGTATGTCGCGGTGTCCCCCAGGAACTTCGCGTACCGGGCGATAGCAAAATCCGCCACCGCGTATTCCAGGGTTTCGGAGGTATTGCCCGGAACGTAGCCCAACCTTTCGTACGCGTCCAGGTGCGGCCGTTCGACATAGCCGCCGGACCACATCCAGGGTTGATCCGTCACCGTCGCGCCCTTGATCATGGCCTTGAGTGCCTTTGCCGTATCGAAATGCCGCGCCCCGAAGGCGTAGGCCTCGGCAATTACCGGATCGGCGGCGTCGCCGTTCATCACGCCCGTGTAGTCGTTGTCGTAGCCCCACTTGGGCAACCACCCGCCCTGCGCCTGGTCGTTGAGCAGCGAGGTCATCATGTCCTCGACGCGTTGCGGAACGAGCAGCGCGAGCAGGGGAATTTCGGAGCGGTAAATGTCCCAGCCCGAAAAGTTGGCGTATTGCAGGTCCTGGCCATGCCCGAGGTGATGCACCTTGTCGTCGAACCCGACGTAGTCGCCGTTGTCGTCGGAGAAAACGTTCGGATGCAGCAGCGCGTGGTAAAGGCCCGTATAGAACTGCACCCGCTGGTCGCGCGTTCCACCGTGCACCTCGATGCGCGACAGCAACCCGTTCCATTTCTCCCGGGCCTCGTGCGCGACGGCGTCCAGATCCCACCCCCGATCTTCGGCCCGCAGGTTGGCCCGGGCATCGGCCTCGCTCACGTAGGAAATCGCAACCTTCAGTTTCACCGTTCGCTGGTGCGTCGCATCGAAGGTCACCCAGGCACCGGTGTCGGAGCCGGCGGCACCGTCGCCGCCCGGATGGAGCCCATGACGCTCCCATGTCCCATGCGCCGTGAAAGGCCGGTCGAAATCGGCCACGAAGTAGAGCGTCGCCGTACGGGCGGTACCGCAAAAATGGCCGGACGTCTCCATGCCCGCCAGTTCATGGTCGTTCAGGAAACGAACCGACGACGAGGGACTGGTCGTCTGGGCGTCCGAGACCTTGAACAGAAAGTTCCCATGCGGCGTGGACGGGAAGCGGAAAACCCCGATCCCGGTCCGGGTCGTGGCGCTCAGATCGGCCTCGATGGCCGATGCCGTGCCCGGGGCCAGGGTCACCCGGTACCGGCCCGGGGATGCCTTCTCCTTGCCGTGGCTGAAAGGCTCCGAGGCGGACTCCGGGTCCTTCCCCAGGGCGCCGACCGTGGGCAGTATCGGTACCTCGCCGTCGGCGGAGCAACCCGGTCCGGACAGGTGCGTCAGGCTGAAGCCCTGGATCGCGGAATCTCCGTAAAAATAGTCGCCGCCCTCGGGCCGCGATGTCGTCGTCGGGCTCCAGCTCAGCATGCCGAACGGCACCACCGCCCCGGGAAACATGTCCACGTTGCCGGTCACCTTGCCGCCGTTGCCGGTACCGATGAACACGTTGACGAGCGCCGCAGGGTCCGACGGGGACATGCCGCCCCCGGTGCCGGCCGATGCACAGGCCGTGGCGGCGAAACTGAAAACGGCCGCGCAAGCGGCCACCGATACGGTGCATTTGCAGAGGCTGGATCGAAGCGACATGGAACGGCTCGCGGCGGGAATCCGACGACTATAATCAGTTTCACGCCGCGGGTTCAACAGCGTCCCGATCGCGGCAACCGATCCACCGGCAACACGAATCCGCTTCAATCGGCGGGAAAGCCTTCCGCCCGGCCCACGTGGTCGCACGGCACCCATCCCGTTTCCCCGTCCCCGCGGCGAACCCACAGGAAGCCGCTTTCCCTGTCCAACACCTCCAGCACCTCACCGGGGACGACGGTCAACTCGATGGCGTTGAAATCCCGCTCGATATGCCAACCGCCGTCCTTGCACGCGAGCCACGCCATCGGCGTCCAGCCGCCGCGGCCGTCCCTCGCCGTGCACCACACCCAACCGGGGATATCCGTCGGGCTATCGAAATCCGGCATTACGACGTCGCCCGCCCGCACCGAGATCGGGTTCTCGAAGGGCCGCGCATAGGCCCGCGTCACCACCACACGAACCTCTTCGCTTGCATCCATGCCGGGTGCCCGATGTCCGCTAGACCTCGTCGGATCCCTCGTTGATGCCTTCCATCAGGAAGGTGGAGAGGTAGCGTTCGCCGGTGTCGGGCAGCATCGCGAGAATGACGTCGCCCTTGCCGGCCTTTTTCGCCACTTCCAGTGCGGCGGCGAACGTGGCACCGGAGGAAATGCCGCAGAAGATGCCTTCCCTCGCCGCCAGCGCAAGCGCCGTATCGCGCGCCACGGTATCGTCTACGGTCAGGATTTCCGACGGCACGGAGCGGTTCAGCACGGCGGGCACCAGGTCGGGCGTCCAGCCCTGGATCTTGTGCGGTTGCCATTCCTCGCCCTTGAGCATGGCCGCCTTGGCCGGTTCGGCGGCGACGACCTTCGTTTCCGGCCGCGCGACCTTCAGCACCTCGCCCACGCCGGTCAGCGTACCGCCGGTTCCCCAGCCGGATACGAACCAATCCAGGCGCCGACCCGCGAAGTCCGAGAGGATCTCGGCCGCCGTGGTCTGGCGGTGATAGGCGGGATTGGCGGGATTCTCGAATTGCCGGGCCAGGAAGGCGCCGTGCTTCTCCGCGTATTCCCGGGCCACTTCGATCATGCCGGTGCCGCGGATCGAGGCCGGGGTCAACACGACCTTGGCTCCATAGGCGCGCATCAGCTTTCGGCGCTCGACCGAGAAAGTCTCGGTCATGAAGGCGACGAACGGATAGCCGCGGGCCGCGCAGATCATGGCCAGCGCAATGCCGGTGTTGCCCGAAGTCGCCTCCACCACCGTCTGGCCGGGCTTCAGTTCACCCCGCCGCTCGGCATCGCTGATGATGGCGTAGGCCAGGCGGTCCTTGACGGACCCCCCGGGATTGAACGCTTCAGCCTTGACGTACATTTCCACGCCGTCCGGCGCCAGCCGGTTGATGCGCACGATCGGGGTACGCCCGATCGTCTCGGTAATGCTCGAATAGATCATGGGGTGCCCTCCTGGTTGAAGCCGGACGATGCCCTCGATTATAGGTCCGACCCGATGACGGTCAGGTGTCCAGCGGCTCCAGCAACTCGATGCGATTGCCGAACGGGTCGTACACGTAGGCGCGGTTGCAGCCCGCCAGGGGTTGATCGTCGATCACTTCGTAGCCGCCACGCCGGCAGGCTCCAAGCAGGGCCTCCAGATCGCTGACGACGAACGCGGGGTGCGCCTTGCGGGCCGCCCTGAAGTCCTCTTCCACGCCAAGGTGGACGCGCAGTTCGCCGGCTTCGAACCAGGCGCCGCCGCGTTTGGCCAGATTCGGCGGCTTCGGCTTTTCCGGGATGCCCAGGATGTCCCCGTAGAAAGCGCGTGCGCGCGCTTCCCCGCCGGGAGGCATCGCCAACTGGACGTGATGCACCCGCTCGATAGTCATTCGATCCCCGCCTCGCGGCCACGCCGTGCCGGCCATCATGCGTCATGAGACTGTCCGCCGCAAGCCGCCCGGATTTGCCGCGGCGCGCGGCGCGGCGCTAATATCCAGGCTCCACTGCCGGTGACGGAGCACCGCATGAACCGATTCCTCCTCGCGGGGCTGGTGGCCCTGCTTCCCGTTTTCGCGTTCGCCGGCACGGTGCCGGAGACGGCGCAACCCGCCGCCGGCGCCGAACGCCCGGTTCCCGGAGTGCTCGAAGCCTACACCGGGCGATACCGGCTGGCGCCGGGATTCGTGCTGAATATCTACCGCCGGGGCGACACGCTGTTCGCCCAGGGCACCGGCCAGGGCGCGGCACGGATCTACTAGCGGTCGAAGGATCACTGTTATGACCAGGTAGTGAGTGCGCAGATCACGTTCAAACGCGGGCGGCACGGCCGGGTCACCGGCCTCGTCCTGCACCAGAACGGGGACCATCCCGCGCCGCGCGTGGGCCCGGCCTCGGGACACGCCGCGGCGCCGGCGGCGGAAACGTCCTGGTTCGCCGGGGCCGCCGCCAGCGCGCGGGCACGCCCGATCACGGTGCAGCGCCCGGGATTCAAGCTCCGGGGGGTGCTGGACCTGCCGGCCGGCAAGGGGCCGTTCCCCGTGATCGACATCATCCCTGGCAGCGGCCCCGTGGACCTGAACGGCAACGACAGCGCGGCGGCCGGCCGGGGCATCACCTATTCGCCCTACCGAAAGCTGGCCGCGGCGCTGGTGAAGGCGGGCTGGGCGGTCGCACGGGTGGCCAAACGCGGCCTGCCGCCGTCGACCGGCGATGGAAATGACGTGACCTTCCATACCGACGTCGAGGACGACCTGGCGGTGATCAAGGCGCTGCGCCGCAACCCGCACGTCGACCCGAAGCGGATCGTGG
>JBJKSR010000213.1:0-8456 GCA_046703965.1 Gammaproteobacteria bacterium
GCATCGCCATTTCATGGCCGCGGCCGAGGATGCGCGAGAGCAACAGGTTGGCGATGTTCACGCAGGTGATCAGCAGGATCAGGAATACCGCGCCCTGCAAGAGCCACAGGACGTTGGCACGGTCCCCGAGCAACGCCCGGTGCCAGGAGCGTGCCCCGGCGCGGAGCCCGCTCTTGTGCGCGACGGCACGCAGGGGTGCCGGCAGTTTGTTCTGCACATAGACATCCATCGCATGCTGGATCCTGGCGGTCGCGACTGCGGCGGAGACGCCCGGCTCTCTGATGCCGATGAACTGGACGTTGAACGGGCCGAAACGCTGCGGGGCGAAGGCCTGCGGTGTCACCGTGTAAGGTGCCAGGAAGGCCGTGTCGCGATTCGGGAAGGCGAATCCGCGCGGCATGACGCCAATGACGCGGAAATCGACGTCGTACACCTTGACGCGGCGTCCGACGATATCGCGGGCGCCGCCAAAGCGGTCTTGCCACATCCGGTAACTGATCAGCATCACGTTGCCGTTGCCGGGCTGCATGTCCGAGGCGGTAAACGGGTGGCCGAGCAAGGGCCGCGTGCCCAGGACGCCGAACAGCGAGGCGGAGGCGAAGCTCCCGTGGACCTGCCGGGTCCGGCCACCGACCCGGAGCGTTGCGCTTTCCCGATGGTAAAAGGCCGTGGCGGAAAACACGTTCGTGTCCTCCCTGACAAGCCGGTAGAGCGGAAGCGATACGCCGCCCAGCGACGACTGGACGCCCTGCGTGGTGAACCATGTGTCGACCTGGGCCAGCCGATCGGCGTGCGGATACGGTAGCGGCTTCAGCAGGTACCCGCTGAAGAAGCTGAATACGGTGGTGTTCGCGCCGATGCCGAGCGCGAGTGTTAGCACGGCGACCGCCGTGAAGCCGGGCCGGACCGCGAGCTGCCGGAGCGCGAATTTCAAGTCACCGATGAAGACGTTCACTCGCTCATTCCCCCGACAGCACTTCGAACGGGTTGAGCCTCGCCGCGCGCCGTGCGGGCAGGTAACAGGCGAGAAGCGTTGTGAGGCCGAGCACGGCCACGGTCACCGCCAGCGTCAACGGGTCGTACGGCGCGACATGGAACAGCATTGAATCCAGTACTTGGCCGGCAACCACGGCAAGCGTCAGGCCGATGGCAAGACCGATGCCGAGCAGCGTCAGGCCATCCTTGAGCGCCAGTCTTTCGAGATGTCCGGGAACCGCGCCGAGCGCAAGGCGGATGCCGAATTCGTTGCGCCGCTGCGCCATGGCATGGCTCAATACGCCATACAGTCCGATAGCGGCCAGCGCGAGCGCCATGACGCCGAATACCAGCACCACGAGCATGAACGTCTGTCGTTGCCGCAACCGCCAGGCCAGTATTCCCCGCATGCCATAGGTGTGCAGATTGCCGCTATACACCGCAATCGAGGGCGCAATCTGTGCGATCGTGTGCTTGATACTTCTGATCAAGTCGGATGCGGGCAACCGGGTCCGCAGCACCAGGCGCATGCCCTGCCCGTAGTTGTAGCGAAGTTGCGAGTCGTCGAGGTAGATCTCGTGGGGTGGCTTCCCTTTCAGGCTTTCCAGCCTGATCGGTGGCGTAACGCCGACGATTCGCACCCACTTCCCGTCGCTCGGCTGGTACAGGTTGATGTAGTGCCCAACCGGGTTTTCCTTGCCGAAGAAGCGCTTCGCGAAACGCGAGTCCACGACGGCGACGAGTTGGCTGGTTTTGGTGTCCTCTGCAGTAAATCCGCGGCCCTCGACGACGGGAATACCCAGCGTTTTGAAGAACTGCGGTGTGACGGCGTCATAGAGCAGTCGCGGTTTGGGGTCTGCAAGCGGCTTGTGGTTTTGCAGTTTGAAAGCCGTGGCTCCGAAATAGTCGTTGAGTGGTATCCAGCTCGCCATGGCGGCGGATTCGACGCCGGGCAGCGCTTGCACCCGATGCAATATCTCTTTGCGCAGTCCGGCGCCCTGCCCCGAGTTGTCCCTGCGGCTTCCGAGCAACCGCAGCGCCATGAGATGATCGGGATTGAAACCGACGTCGGCATGATCCAGGTTTACGAAGCTGTGCAACAGCAGGCCGGCGCCGGCGAGTAGTGCCGTAGCCAGAGAAATCTGCACGATCGCGAGTGCGTTCCGTGTCCTGCGTGCGGCACGGCCTCCGCTGGCTGCTCGCCCGCCTTCCTGGAGCAGGCCTTTCAGGTCCGCTTTCGACAGGTGCAGGGCAGGCAGCACGCTGACCACCATGCCGACGAGACAGGCTGCCGAAAATACGAATAGCGCCACTCGCCAGTCGAGCGAGATATTGAACAGGCTGTATGCCGGATTGAGCGGCGAACCGGTGATGAGATGCACGCAGAGCCAGCCGAGCGCCAGGCCCGCGAGTCCGCCGGGGATGGCCAGGCACAGGCCTTCGACGAGAAGCTGGCGTACCAGGATGCGGCGGGTGGCGCCGAGCGTGCGGCGCATGGCGATTTCGTGGCCCCGCCCGAGGATCCGGGTGAGCAACAGGTTGGCGACGTTGACGCAGGTGATCAAAAGCAGGAGCAATACCGCAGCCTGGAGCGTGACAAGCTCCAGGGGCTTGTGACCGCCTCCGTTTGCAAGTTTGTATTGGCGGAAGGATCGGACGACAAAGTGGAAGCCCGAATCGCCGTACTTTTTTTTCAGCTTCGGCGAGAGCCCGTTCGATAGCTGCGTTCGCACGTATGCGAGCTGTGCTTTCAACGTTGTAATGTTTGCGCCCGGTTTCAGGCGACCGACGAACGTTCCCAGCCAGGATTCGAAAGGATTGGCCGCGCTTTTTTCCGCGGCATCGATTGTATTGGGCACCCACACTTTGGTGAGCCCGGAGGGAAACATGAAACCGCGGGGCATGACGCCGACCACGGTGTAGAGCTTCCCGTTGAGCCTTATCGGATGGCCGACAATCTTCGGAGTGGCGTTGAACCGGCTCTTCCATAGCCGGTAGCTGATGACTGCGACGTGGTCGTGGCCCGGCCGGTTGTCCGCCGGGGTCAGTGCCCGGCCCAATATCGGTTGGACGCCGAGGGCCCGCGCCATGTTGCCCGTGATGCCGATACCGAACGTGTACCTTCCGTGGCCGTCGACCTGGAGGCTCAACGGGTCGTAATAGGCGGCAACGACGCCGGACAGCGCATCCACATGCTTCCTGATCGCTTCGTACATCGGGATCGAAACGGACAAGTCATCGTTCCGGTAAAACTTCGGCAGTCGAATATTCAGCGAAACGAGCCGTTGTCCCTGCGGATAAGGAAGCGGTTTCAGGAAATAGCCGTTGAGCATGCTGAACACGGCGGTATTCGCCCCGATGCCGAGTGCGAGCGTCACGATTGCGACCGCGGCAAAGCCCGGCTTCGAGACGAGCTGCCGGAGCGCGAAGCGCAGGTCGCCAAAGAAGCCGCCGGATGCCATGCTCAGTTCCTCAATGCCGCGGAGGGCACGGTGCGGCTGGCGCGCCAGGCGGGGAGCCAGCTTGCGGCAAGCGTGGCGAGGCAGAGCACGGCGGCGACCACGATCATGCTTACCGGATCGAACGGGGAGATGCCGTAGAAGGCGGAGGCGAAGGCCCCACCGATGGCGGCCAGGCCCGCGAGGCCGATGACCAGGCCGATCACGAGCAGGCGTGCGGCCTCGCCGACGACCATGGCGAGCAGGCGGCCGCGTTCGGCGCCGAGGGCGATGCGGATGGCGAACTCGCGGGCGCGCTGGGCGACGGCGTAGCCCTGCACGGCGTAGAGGCCGACGGCGGCGAGCAGCAGGGCGCCGAAGGCGAACAGCCCCACGAGCACGGCCAGCAGGCGGTTCGAAGCGAGAGAAGCGGCGACGCGCTGGTCCATGGTCTGTACACCGTAGAGCGGCACGCCGGGGACCAGTCGGCGGGCCGTGTTCGTCACTTGCGAGATGACGGCAGCGCGTGGCAAGGGAGAGCGCACGGCAAGATACCACGTGCGAAAAGCCCACGACCAGTTGGGGTACTTGCCGATTACCTGCGGGTAATCGATATAAACACTCCCCATCGCGGGGGGCGCGCCCACATGCGCGCGGCGAACGGCCGGTACGACGCCGATCACGCGAAAGAGAATGCCAAAGCGGTTGATGTGCGAGCTATCGAAACTGAACTCGCGTCCGACCGCGTTTTCGGTGCCGAACAATTGTTTTGCGACGCGCGTGTCGATGATGGCGAGACTCACTTTGCTCTTCCGATCGGCTGGCGTGAAATCGCGGCCGGCCAGCAGCGGCATATCGAAACTGCGGAAATACGCGGCATCGGTTGCAACCGCGAACACCGCCGGGTGAATCTCGGGGTTCGCTGGACGGGGAAAGACGTCGTTGCCGCCGATACCGCCGTCAAAAGGCACGTCCGAGCTGATACTGGCGGCGTCCATGCCCGGTGAGTCGGCAACCGTCGTGCGTAGCTCCTTGAGCGCGGCGGTCATCTTGGCGAGTGGGTATTGGGCTTCGGGGAAGCTCAGCTTGAAGGTGAAGACGTGATCGGGCTTGAATCCGAGGATGACCTCGTTGAGGTTGAGCAGGCTGCGGCCGAGAAACAGTCCGCAGCCTGCCAGCGCGCAGGCGAGCGCGATCTGGGATACCAGCAATGACAGGCGTACCCGCTTGGCTGCCGGGCCGTGCGAGGTTCGGCTGTCGCCATCGCCCAACGCGGCGGTCAGGTTGCGGTTGCGAAGGAAGCCGATCTCGACCGCCGTGAAGATGCCGGTCGAGACCAATGCCAGAACGAACGCTATCGCGATCAGTACGGGCCAGGAAGCGCCCGGTATGGAAGACGCGGCCGTCGCGAGGCCGCTACCCGAGAACAGATCGAGCAGGAAGCGTCCGAAGGCGACACCCAAGATGGCCCCCGTCAGGCTGAGCCCGAAGTTCTCCCGTGTCAGCGAGGCGGCGAGGGTGCCGGTGCCCGCACCGAGGATGCGGCGCAGGTTCAGCTCGTTGCGGCGGCCGAAAGTACGTGCCAGGAACAGGTTGGCGAGGTTGAACCAGACGAGCAGCATGAGCAGTGCGGTGGCGAGCTGCACGAGGGTCAGCGATTGGTGCAAGCCTCCGAGTCGGCTGGCACGCCAGCCTTTTGCTTCGATATGAAAGTGGTATTTCTTGAATAACGGAATCGCGCTGGGATCGGGGAAATTGGCGATTTCCTTTTCTAGTACGGCCTGTGCTTGTGTTTTGAACGCGTGAATGGATTGACCGGGTGCCAGACGAGCAACCATCCGGTCGTGGAACGCAGTGAGATTATCGGCGTCCTGTTCGAAGGGAACGATGGTGCGCGGCGTCCACAAGGCGGCGTGGTCCGTAGGAAAGTTGAAGTCCCTGGGCATGACGCCGATTACCGTAAACAACTTGCCGTTGAGCTTGAGCGTCTTGCCGATTGCGGAATGCCGCCCGCCGAACAACCGTTGCCACAACCGGTAGCTCAGCACGACAACGGGCTTCGCTCCTCGCTTGTCGCTGCCGGGACCGAAAACGCGCCCGAGAAGCGGCTTTACGCCGAGCGTGGAAAAGACGGAAGCCGTCGCCGTCACGCCATTCAGACGCATCAGGTGGCTGCCGCGGACGAGGTTGTAGCCCTTGGTTCTAAAAAGGCCTGAATCGGCGAGTGCCGGGGCGCCCGCGCGCAGCCGCTGCCAGGTCGGTATCGACATCGCCTTGGGTGTCGGCTGGTTGGCAGTGAAATAGACGCTTACCATGCGTCCGCCCTGCGGCCAGGGCAGCGGCGAAACGTAGTAGCGGTAGAGCAGCCCCAGCGTGGCGACGTTGATCCCTATGCCGAGTCCGAGGATCAGCACCACGGTCAGCGCGAAGCGCGGGTTGCGCGGCAGGTGTGGCCCGAAGCGGCGAAACGCGGATGCAAGCGTCCCGGTCATGTTCAGTTCCTCAACGCCGTGGAGGGCACGGTGCGGCTGGCGCGCCAGGCCGGGAGCCAGCTCGCGGCGAGGGTGGCGAGGCAGAGCACGGCGGCGACCACGAGCATGCTCAGTGGGTCGAACGGCGAAATCCCGTAAAAGGCGGAGGCGAAGGCGACCCCGATGGCGGCGAGCCCCGCCAGGCCGATCACCAGGCCGATCACGAGCAGGCGCGCGGCCTCGCCGATGACCATCGCGAGCAGTCGGCCGCCTTCGGCGCCGAGGGCGATGCGGATGGCGAACTCGCGGGCGCGTTGGGCAACGGCGTAGGCCTGTACGGCATAGAGGCCGAGGGCGGCGAGCAGCAGCGCGCCGAAGGCGAACAGGCCCACGAGCACCGTCAGCAGACGGTTGGAAGCGAGGGCGGCGGCCACGCGCTGGTTCATCGTCTTGACGTTATAAAGAGGGATGCCCGGAAGAAGTTGATTCGCGGTCTTTCGAACCTCGGAAATTATCGAAGTGGCAGGCAAAGGCGAGTGCACGGATAAATACCAGTCATAATTCATCCACCAGTTCGCGCGGAGCCTGATAGCCTGGGCGGAGTCGAGATAAATGCTGCCCCGGTCCGGTCTGGAGCCGACAGCCTTCTGATGTACGAGCGGGATGAGGCCTATGACGCGATATAGAATGCCGGGCCGGTTGTCGTGGGGACTGCTGAAGCTGAACTGACGTCCCACCACGTTGTCTTTTGTGCCGAACAGTTGCTCCGCGGCCAGTGCATCGATGATGGCCACACCTTTGCCGTTTTTGGCGTCGGCGGCGGTGAAGGTACGTCCCGAGAGGAGCGGAATACCCAGGGTTTTCAGATAGCCCAGGCCCACGGTGGTGACGAATGCGCTGGGATGGGTGTTCTGCCGCGCGGGCCTGGGGAAGGCGACATAGTCGCCGGATTGGCTATCGAACGGTACACCGGAACTCAAGCTCGCCGAATCGATGCCCGGCAAACGGCCGATCGCGTTGTGCATTACGGCCAGGGAGGCGACGACCTTCCGGGTTGAATATTGCGACGGGGGAAAAGAGAACTTGAACGTAACGACCCGGTTTGACTTGAACCCGAGGTTGACGGCATCGAGATTCAGCAGGCTGTGGCCGAGCAGGAGTCCGCAACCGGCGAGTGCGCAAGCCAGCGCAATCTGTGATGTCAGCAACGTAGCGCGTATCTTTCGTGCTATGGGACCGTGGGAGGCCCGGTTGCTGCCTTCGCCCAGCGTTGCCGCCAGATTGTTCCCGCGCAGGAACCCGATCCCGACGGCGGTAAATATGGCGGCCGAGACCACTGCCAACAAGAAGGCGATGCCAATGAGCACCGGCCAGGAGGTTCCCGGGATGGAGGATGCCGCCACCGCGATGCCGCTGCCGGAGAACAGGCCAAGCAGGAAGCGGCCGAATATCACGCCGAGCAAAGCGCCGAGCAGGCTGGTCACGAAGTTCTCCCGCGCCAGGGAAATGGCAAGCGTGCCGGTATCGGCCCCGAGGATGCGGCGCATGGCAAGTTCCGAGCGGCGGTTGAACGTCCGTGCGAGAACGAGGTTGGCGAGGTTGAACCACACCAGGACCATCAGCAACGCCGTAGCCAGTTGCGTCAGTGTCAGCGATTGATGAAGATTGGAGATGCGGCTGGCGCGCCAACTGCGGGCACGTATTGCCAAGTGCAATCGACCGAGTATCGAAGTCGCTTTCGAGCCGAAGCCTGCGAGCTCGTGCTGTACAACCGCATTTGCCTGGGCCTGGAGTTCCCGGATTGATCGCCCCGGTGCCAGGCGGCCTACCATTTCGTCCCGCAAGGTCGTCATCATGTCCGGTCTCTTCTCGTAGGGCAGGAAGACCCGCGGCGTCCACACGAGCGTCCCGGCCGTCGGGAAATTGAAGTCCCTTGGCATGACACCGATGACGGTAAACAGCTTGCCGTTCAGCTTGAGAGTCTTGCCGATCGCCGCGGGGTTGCCGCTGAAAAGGCTCTGCCACAGGCGGTAACTCAACACCGCCACGGGCTTCCGGCCCGTCTGATCGCTTTCGGGACCGAAAACGCGGCCGAGTATCGGCTGCACGCGCAGCGTCGAAAAAACCGAGGCGGTCGCTTCGGCGCCATCGATTCGCCGCATTTGGCCATCATGCGCAAGGTTGTAGCCTCGCGTCCGATAGAGTCCCGAGTCGGTCAGCGCAGGCGCGTGTTTCCGCAACAGCTCCCAGGTCGGCACCGACATCGCTCGCGGAATCGGCTGGCTCGCCGTGTAGTGGACGGTGACGATGCGATTCCCGTGTGGCCAGGGCAGCGGCGAGACGTAGTAGCGGTAGAGCAGTCCCAGTGTCGCGACGTTGATGCCGATGCCGAGTCCGAGGATCAGCACCACGGTCAGCGCGAAGCGGGGGTTGCGCAGGATCGGGGCGCACCAGGTTCGCAACGTGTCCGGAAATCTCATGCCTGCAGGTTCCTCGTGGCGGCGCCTAAATGCGGTCTCTACCCGAAGAAAAGCAAGAAGCGTGCCAAGCGGGGCGTGGGCCCGGTAAGCGG
>JBJKSR010000214.1:0-5033 GCA_046703965.1 Gammaproteobacteria bacterium
GGGCGACACACTGGCACGCGTGCAGATGGCGCTCTCTGCCGGCTGCGATCTCGCGCCGGTCTGCAACGACCGGGAGGCCGTGACGGGTGTTCTCGACGCCGGAGACACGCTTGCGCTGGAGCCCGCCAGCGGCCTGCGGCGTTCGCGCCTGCTCCCCGAGGGGCGGCCCGACCGCGAGGCGCTGCGCCGGAATCCGCGCCTCGAGGCGGCTCGCGCGCTCCTGGCCGGTCTCGGTCCGGATCCCGACTTTCACCTGGAGGCGTGAGGGCATGACTTCGAGGGCATTTGTCCCCCCGGGAATCGAACTGTTCAGCGAAGAGGCCGTGCACCGGGCCATCGAATCCCAGGCGCGCGATCTCGCCGCACGGCTGGCGGGGCGCAACCCGCTGGTTCTCGTGCTGATGCAGGGTGCGCTGTACTATGCGGCATGGCTGACCCTGGCACTGGGGCAGCCGCTCGAGATCGACTACATTCATGCCACGCGCTACGGCGACGCGCGACGCGGCCGGACGTTGCGCTGGATCCGGCCGCCGCCGGGGTCGGTGGCCGGCCGAACCGTGTTGCTGGTGGACGATATCTTCGACGAGGGCGTAACGCTGGCCGAGGCCCGGGCCGCCTGCCTCGAGGCGGGCGCGTCCGAGGTGCTGAGCGCGGTGTTGGCACGCAAGCGCCACGCTCGTGCGGTGGCGCCGGTGCCCGATTCGGTGGCACTCGAGGTGCCGGATGGTTTCGTGGTGGGTTGCGGGCTGGACGATGCCGGCCGCTGGCGTAACCTGCCGGGGATTTACCTGATCGAGGAGGATGCAGGCTGATGCCCGACATCGCCATTATCGGAGGCACGGGCCTGACCCGCCTGGCCGGCCTGGAAATCGCGCGCCGCGAAGTGGTCTTTACGCCCTACGGGGAGCCATCCGGCCCGTTGACGCACGGCGAGCTTGCCGGACGCAAGGCCGTCTTCCTGGCGCGGCACGGTTACGGGCACACCATCGCGCCGCACAAGGTGAACTATCGTGCCAATCTCTGGGCGCTGAAAAGCATCGGCGTCAAGCGGGTCATCGCGGTGGCGTCGGTGGGCGGCATCCGCTCCGACCTCGAGCCGGGCACGCTCGCCGTCCCGCATCAGATCGTGGATTACACGACGCAGCGCGAGAACACTTTTTTCGAGGAACAGAAGGTGGTGCATGTCGACTTCACCGAACCGTACGACGCCGGGCTGCGGGCGTTGCTGCTGCGGGCGGCGGAGTCGGTCGACGTTAGGGTGGCGCGCGACGGCGTGTACGCCGCCAGCCAGGGGCCGCGCCTGGAGACGGCGGCCGAAATCGACCGCATGGAGCGCGACGGCTGCGACATGGTGGGTATGACGGGCATGCCGGAAGCGGTGCTCGCACGGGAACTGGAGCTGGCGTATGCCTGCTGTGCGGTGGTCGTCAACTGGGCCGCGGGACGCACCCCGCAGGGTGGGGACATCCACGACGAAATCCGGAGGAACCTCGAGCTGGGGGTCAGTGGGGCGTGTTCGCTGCTCGAGGGCCTGTTGCCGTTGCTGCCGGAGGCGTAGCGACCGGGTGCACCAGCGCCAGTACGCCGAATGCGGAGGTGTCGAAGTACTCCATCTGGCCCGGCGTGACCTGGTGGCTTTCCCGCAAGGCGAAGCACTGCCTCGAGGGCGCCGCCGATACGGAGGATGCCGGCGCCGGCGCCGTGAACAACACCGGGCTCAATGCCGCCGACGCCGTGCTGGCGGCCGCCGTTGCGGGCGCGGCAGCCGTGTTCATGGCCGGAGCCTGCAGCTCCAGGCCGGGCGGTGCCGGCTCGCACAACCGCAGATCGAGCTGGACGTAAGGCTTGTTGGCGGCGATCGCGAGTGTCGCCGTGCCCTCGACGCGAACCGCGGGCGGCAGCGTACTGGCGGCCGCCGGCGCGCTCAGAGGGGAGGCCGCGGTGACCGCCGGCGTGGCCGTGGTGGCCGGGGTAATAGCGGTAGCCGCTCCCATGGCCGTCGCTGCTCCCAGGGCGGTGGCCGGCGGCGGCAGCGGATGGAGACTGACGGGACGGGTGGTCGCCGGATCCAGCCCGGGTTGGATCCAGCCGATTTCCGTCACCGGATCGTAGCCGTCGGTTTCGGCCAACCGCTGCTGCGCCTGCGCGATCGTGGCCGAAGGCCGGGCCAGCACCCGGTAATCCGGATCGGTGCCGGCCGGCGGATAAACGGCCTTTGCGAGCGACGGCTCGGCCACCGTCCGCGGCCAGAGTTCGCCCTGGGCGGCATTGGGCCCCGTGTAGCGGAAGACGAGTACCTCAACGGAGTACCACTGGGCGTTCGCCGCAGCGGCGGACGCGTTCGTCGACGCTGCGGGTGCGGCGGCGACGGCCGTCGCCGTGCCCAGACACAGCGACGCGGTCAGCAGGAGCGGTATACGGGCGCGCATCGGAATTTCCATTGTGTATGCCGACATTCTACCGTTACTGCGGGTGTCCCCCCCGCCCTAGGCGGCGCCGGCCAGGACGTCGAGCAACTCGGAAATCATGGCGTAGCGTTCGTCGAACCCCGGCAACTCGCTGCGCACGCTCAATCGCTTTTCGCCCTGCAGCCGGTAATGCTGCGGGTCGGCCTGCACCCGGCCGATGAGCGCGCCGGTATCGATGGCGGGTTCGGGGCCGAAGTCGATGCGGGCGCCGCCGGCGTCGGCCTGGATGGCCCGGATGCCCATCCGCCGCGCGCGCTGCTTCAGGCGCGTGGCGTCGAACAGGCGTCGTGCGGGTTCGGGCAGGGTGCCGAAGCGGTCGACCAATTCCGCGGCCAGGTCCTCCAGCGTCTCGTCGTCCGGGGCGCTGGCGATGCGCTTGTACAGCACCAGGCGCATGTGCACGTCGGGCACGTAGTCGGTTGGCAGGAGGGCGGACTCGCCGAGGCCGACTTCGCAGCCGGCGTCGAAGTCCGTTTCCGGTTCCACCGTCCCGCCGGCCTTGAGCGTCCTGACCGCGCGGGCGAGCAAGCGGTTGTAAAGCTCCAGGCCGATCTCCTGCATCTGTCCGCTCTGCTGTTCGCCGAGCAGGGCACCGGCGCCGCGGATCTCCAGGTCCTGCGTGGCGAGGAAGAACCCGGCGCCCAGTTCCTCCATGCTTGAAATGGCGTCGAGGCGGGCCTTCGCGTCGCGTCCCAGATATTCCTCGGGCGGCGTGATCAGGTAGGCGTAGGCCTGGTGGTGCGAGCGCCCCACGCGGCCGCGCAACTGGTGGAGCTGTGCCAGCCCGAAGCGGTGCGCGTTGTTGATGATGATGGTGTTCGCGGTCGCGATGTCGATGCCGCTTTCGATGATCGTGGTCGAGACCAGCACGTCGAAGCGCCGGTGATAGAAATCCACCATCAGGGCCTCGAGTTCGCGCTCGCTCATCTGCCCGTGGCCGACGCGCACCGAAGCCTCGGGAACCAGGTGGCGGATGCGCGCCGCCAGTTCCTCGATCGAGCGCACCTCGTTGTGAACCACGAAGACCTGTCCCCCGCGCCGCAGCTCGCGCAGGATGGCGTCGCGCACCTGCGCATCCTGCCACCGGCTGACGACGGTGCGGATCGGCAGCCGCTCCTCGGGGGCGGTGGCGATGAGCGAGAGGTCACGGATCCCGGCGAGGGTCATCGACAGCGTGCGCGGAATGGGCGTGGCGGTAAGCGTGAGCATGTCCACCTCGGCGCGCAGTGCACGCAGGCGTTCCTTATGACGCACGCCGAAGCGCTGCTCCTCGTCCACGATCACCAGTCCGAGCGATTTGAATCGGATGTCGCGGCCGAGCAGCGCGTGGGTGGCGACGACGATGTCGATGCGCCCTTCGGCCAGGGACGAGCGGATGGCGGCCTGCTGCTTCGCCCCCCGGAAGCGCGAGAGCAGTTCGATGCGCACGGGCCAGTCGGCGAAGCGGTCGAGGAAATTGCGGTAGTGCTGGTCGGCGAGCAGGGTCGTGGGGGCGAGCAGAGCGACCTGGCAGCCGGACTGCACAGCGATGAACGCGGCACGCAGGGCGACCTCCGTCTTGCCGAAGCCGACGTCGCCGCACACCAGGCGGTCCATAGGCCGCTCGCTGGTCAGGTCGGCAACGACCTCCTCGATGGCGCGGGCCTGGTCCGGAGTCTCGTCGAACGGGAAGTCGGCGATGAAGCGCTCCCAGTCGTCGCGGTCGCAACTCAGCGACCGGGCCGGCCGGGTGGCCCGTCGGGCATAGAGTTCCAGCAATTCGGCCGCGGCGTCGCGGGCCCGGGCCGCCGCGCGCTTGCGGGCCCGTTCCCATTGACCGCTTCCGAGCCGCGTCAGCGGTGCATGTTCGGCGTCGGTCCCGATGTAGCGCGACAATCGCTCGAGCGAGGAGACCGGTACGTAGAGGCGATCGCCCCCGGCGTACTCGAGCAGCACGAACTCGACGGCCTGGCCGTCGACCTGCTGCGTCACAAGGCCTCGAAACCGGCCGACGCCGTGATCCTGGTGGACCACGGGCGCGCCTTCGGCGAGGTCGGTCAGGTCGCGGATGATCGTGGCCGGGTCGCGCGCGGCCTGGCGCCTTCGGCGGGTGGCCGCCCGGGCGCCGTAGACGGCGCTATCGGGCACCAGGGCGAGGCCGGCATCCGGCAGATGGAAGCCTTCCTGCCATTCGGCTATGGCCAGGCCGAGGTGCGGCGGGTGCGCACGGTAGCCCGGCCAGCTCTCGACGAATTGCGGAGCCGCTGCGGCGGCGGCCAGGCGCTCGCGCACGGTCTCGCGGCGGCCCGCGGTTTCGGCACCGAACAGCACGCTGCGGCACCCGGCGAGGAACGCGTCGAAGCGCCTGAGTGGGTGCCGGGTCTCCGGTTCGCTGCGCAGTTCCGGCAGGGCCTCGATCGCCGCGATCGGCGCTGCGTCGGGGATGAGGCGGGAGAACCCGCCGAGCCGCTCGAGGACCGTGTCACGGGACGTAAACGCCTCGCCCGGATCGAGCACCGGGCGCGCCACGTCGTGTCGTGCGTCCTCGTGGCGCGCCTTGACCTGCGCCCAGCCCGCCGTCAGCGC